>CATIYX010000248.1 GCA_949739095.1 uncultured Clostridia bacterium
ATTTTCAAAGATCATGTCTTCAGCGACAACCTCTTTATTATATCACCTTTCCTCTCCTTTGTCAAGTGCTTTTTTATCTTTTTCTTGACTTTTTTGGAAAAGTGCCCCATCGGTTTACCCGACCAGGAATTACATCTTATCACATTTCTTTTGCTTTGTCAATACTTTTTTTATTTTTTTTCGATTTTTTTCATTTCTTTTTCCTTTTAGGGAACAAACGTTTGACTTCGCAGACAAACTATGCTATACTAAATTATACCTCATTCTGCTTTCTAGGAGGATTGTTCTATGAATACAATGATGGATAAATTAAAAATCTTGTCTGACGCAGCTAAATATGATGTCTCTTGTTCCTCCAGCGGCAGCCACCGCAAGAACACGCCAGATGGTATTGGTAATGCAGAATCCTGCGGCATATGTCACACTTGGGCTGCGGATGGGCGCTGTGTTTCACTGCTTAAAATCCTCATGTCCAACCATTGTGTTTATAATTGTGCCTATTGTCATAACCGTGCCACAAACGATGTGCCCCGCGCAGCTTTTTCACCGCATGAAATTGCTGAGCTTACCATCGGCTTTTATAAAAGAAATTATATTGAAGGCTTATTTTTAAGTTCTGCTGTGACTGTTTCACCTGACTATACCATGGAACGGCTGGTGGAATCCTTGCGGCTGCTGCGTGAAAATTATAAATTCAACGGATATATCCATGTCAAAATCATTCCCGGTGCTAGCCCAGAGTTGATTCAAGCTGCCGGATTGCTGGCGGACCGTGTTAGTGTCAACATTGAATTGCCCAGCGAACAAAGTTTAAAGACGTTGGCGCCGCAAAAAAAGAAGAAAGATATTTTACTGCCCATGAACCACATTACACAAGTTCATACCGGTAGTTTAGAGGAACAACAAAAATTCAAATCCGCCCCGCGCTTTGTTCCAGCAGGACAAACAACACAACTCATCATCGGTGCTACGCCAGAAAGTGACTACCAAATCATGCAATTATCGCAGGGGCTTTATGATAAATTTCATTTAAAGCGCGTCTATTTTTCTGCATATATGCCCATTGCCGATAATCCTAAACTACCTGCGCTTGGCACCACGCCGCCGTTGTTGCGTGAACATCGATTATATCAAGCCGATTGGCTGTTGCGCTACTATGGGTTCCGCAGCGAAGAGCTTCTTTCTCCTGAAACGCCTCTGCTACCGGAACGACTTGACCCGAAATGTTTTTGGGCATTGCGTCACCGCGAACTATTTCCTGTTAATATCAATCGCGCGCCTTACGAAATGCTGCTACGCATTCCGGGCATTGGTGTCACAGGTGCGCGTAAAATCCGCTCTGCGCGGCGGTATGGACCTTTAACATTGACAGATTTAAAAAAAATGCGTATTGTTTTGAAACGCGCAATTTATTTTATTGAAACTGCTGACCACAATTTATATACCAGATATTTAGATTCCCAAAATCTTTCCGCCTATCTGGAAGATAAACCTCCACTTTCCCCTTATGAGCAAACCAGCATGATTTTAACATAAAAAGACGGCATTATTAAATGCCGTCTTTTTATGTATTATAATAAATTAATAACATTCAAAATCGCGCCTGCAATACTGTTGATAGCAGTAAGCACAAGACCAATAATAGACATAATCACGCCAGCCTTTGCCGTGCTGAATGTTTTAAATTTACCTTGTGTCAGTCCTAATACAAGTCCTATAATATTAATAGGGAATCCAACTAATGGCAACAACCAAGCAATTAAACCGATAATCCCCAACACCATAGACGCCGTCGCAGCACCACGACCGCGTTGTTCTACTCTTTCTTCTTCCATATCTCTTCCTCCTCAGGTACAACTTACTTAGTCTGTAATTTACCCGCTTCTGTCATTAATTTTCCTGCTTCCGTCATCGCACTGTCGCCATCTGTCAACAGCTCTGTAACGCTATCCATATCTATATCAGCGCTCGCACCTACCATCTTTTCCATTCCCTCGCGGTATTTGCCATATGCCTCAAGCATTTTATCAGCGCTCTGTTTAAGCAGATTCTGTGTTTCTTTATATTTTTCTGGAGCTTCTAATGCGCCAAGTGCTTTACATTTTTCTTCAGCAATTTCGATCTTTTCAAGCACTGGTTTGAACGTATCTTCTGTGATTTCGGTCGCAGTTCCAATAGACCCTGCGCTGCTTTGCATGCTATCGTCCACAGCTTGTTTAGAAGATGATACTTCTTCCAATACCGTTTGCAAATTTGCTTCATACTCTTTTTCCGCTTTGAAATCACACCCCGCCAATACACATACCAGCGCCAACATCAGCGCCACAATACCCATTGTTTTTTTCATTTTTTTGTTCCCCTTTCCTTTTTCATAAATAACATAAATTATTTTTTATCTCCATTCCTATTTGCTTCTCATAACAAAATCAGAAGATGGAGAAAACCATACCATAAAAAAATGGCTCAGATTTAGTATATCACAAGTATGTCCTCTGTGCAAACCCTTACAAAAGAAATCGGCACATTCCACAAAAATGGTATAGGATACCTACATCTTTTACAAAAAGTTAACCGTAGCATCCTATGTAAGGTACAGAATAAGTGCAAAAAAATCAGCAGACAAAAAAGCCTGCTGATTTTTATTCGCATATTTCTGCCCTTGCGAGACAGCACAGCTACTGATTGCTTATAAAGATTCTCTTTTTTTCGCAAAGCATTCGCTGCAATAAACCGGTCTATCATCAGTCGGTTTGAACGGAACCTGTGCGTCCTGTCCACATTCAGCACATGTTACTGTGAACATTTCTCTCGGTCCTCTCATGCTG
>CATIYX010000249.1 GCA_949739095.1 uncultured Clostridia bacterium
ACTACCGCACAGCATTCGGTGATGTTCCGGCAGATGCTTGGTATGCAGGAACCATTTTGGCAGCAGCAGATGCAGGACTGATGGAAGGCAGCGATGGGCTGCTCCGACCGGAAGACCCTATCACACGAGAGGAAATGGCAAAAATTGTGGTGAAAGCCTGTGTCTACTGCGGAAAAACACTGCCGGAGACAGGTGAAAGCACAGCGTTTACAGATGAAGATACGATTTCTGGCTGGGCGCGGGAAACGGTTGCCCAGGCGGTGAAATTGGGACTCATACAAGGCTATGAAACAGGAGAGTTCCTGCCGCAGACAGGATTGTTGCGGGAACAGGCAGCGGTGGTACTTTACCGTTTGATGGCGATACTGTAAAAAGGGAGAGAAAGGAATGGTTATAAACATGAAACATATAAAATGGATTGTGATGACGCTGACCGTTTGCATGTTACTGGGGGCAGGAGGATTCGCGCAGGCAGCGACAGAAAAAGCATTGTTTGACGTCACATCGCTGGGGATTATTCAGGGAGATGAAAACGGGGATTATAAACTGGACCAGCCGCTGACACGCGCGGAATTTATGGAAGCGCTGCTGAAATTTTTGCAATACGACGAAGCGGCAAAGATTGCGGATGTGCAGAAACATTTCACAGATGTGAGTGCAGACGCATGGTATGCACGCGCAGTATCGTTTGGTGTGCAGATGGATTTGATGAACGGCTATGGTGACGGGACTTTCGGACCGGACAATGCGATTAGCTTAGAAGAAGCAGTGAAAACCGTGGTGGTATCACTGGGGTATGGCGCCGTGGCAAACGGGCGCGGAGGATATCCGACAGGACACATGCTGATTGCGGCGGAAAATGGATTGTTGAAAAATATTTCCCAGGAAAATGGTTTTACCCGCGGCGATTTGGTAGAACTGCTATATAATGCATTGGATATGGAGTTGATGGTGCAGTCTGTGCAAGACGGACAACTGGTTTATGAAGTGGCGAAAGATGAAACAATTCGGGGACGCCACATGAAAGAAAGCAGCGATAAAACAACTTATAAGGCAAAAGGTATTGTGTCCGCCAATGCGGATACCTGGCTGGATGTGCCGGTGCAAAACATGAAAGATGACGAAGTGATGATTGACGGCATCATCTACCGCGCTGGCGGGACAAATGCAGCGGCATTACTGGGACAGGAAGTAGATTTTTATGCCGTGCGCGGCGAAGACGAACGCTATACGCTGCTGAGTGTGAAACCAACCCGCAATAACCATGTTGTGACATTACGTGAGGACGATATCAAAAGCGCTACGTTGTCCCAGGTAAAGTATTACGGTGAAAATGAACGCGAAGAACGGTTTAATATTGCTTTGCAGCCGGTGATTGTGAAAAACGGCGTGATGATTAAAGTTTATACAGAGGACGCGCTGCAATTTGAAAAAGGCTCCATCACATTGATTGACAATTCCGGAGACGAAGCGGCGGATGTGATTTTCATTAATGAATATCAAAACGTGCAGGTGGAAGAAGTGCGCGATAACTTGATTTATCTTATGCCGGGGTCAGAGCTGGACGGCAGCCGTCTTATCAATGTGGACAAAGAAAATAAAGACGTGAAATATCATATCAAAGACAAAGACGGCAAAACGCTGGAAGTAAAAGATGTTCAAAAGGACGACATCATCAGCGTCACCGTGGACCAGTATAAAACGCTGTATAGCTTGGTGGTGTGCCGCGAACAGGTGGAAGGAACTGTAGATGAAATCACAGAGGACGGCATGGTGATTGGCGGAACGTTCTATGAAGCAGACGGCGCAGTAGTGGCGGAAGTGAAAGTCGGAGATTCCATCACAGCATATCTGGACTGGCGCGGCAGCGTGGCAAATACGAAAGAACTGTCCTCCTCTATGCTCTATGGCTACATCACACAAATCGGACAAAAAGGTGGTTTTGGAAACACACAAGTCAAAATGATAACTGGGAAACTGATTCAGGAAGATGTTGAGACGAACGAGCAGGATAAGGACGACAAGAACGAAATTAAAATTTTGGTATGTGAAAATGAAAAAGTGGAAATTTTGGATGTAGCGGACAAAGTTTCGTTCAATGGAAGAAGCATTGGTTCCAGCGGACTGGCGGAAAAAATTGACCCCATTCGCGGTATGGCAGTGAAATATACACTGGGGGCGGACGGAAAAATTCGTTCCATTGAATCCGCCCAGCTGCGCGGCGGAGAGCTTGGACAGAAAATCAAATATGACGTGCGGGACAAAGTGTTCGGCGGCATCACCAACATTCAGAGTTTTGCTATTGACGCAAATACAAAAGTAATCTGTCTGCCGGAAACGGTGGGCACAGATGAAGATTATATGGTGCAGGTGCGTATCGATAACACAGACAGTTCACGGCGGTTTAATGCACAGGGATATGAATATGATCCGGTGACGAAAAAAGTGAAACTGCTGGTGGTGACAGAAGCGATGGACGCAAATCAGGCGTCCAATGTTGACATCAACAAAGCAAAACTGGGTATGGTAAAAGACTTACGGAAATATGCAGATGAAAGTATGGAAACAAAATATAAAGTAACCATTGTGGAAGAAAGCGGCGAGCAGACCTATGAAACCGTCAATATCATTGACAAAAATCGTACTATTACCACGCTGCAAAAAGGCGACTTAATTTATTTTGTGAAAAACGGTCAGGATAAAATTGAAAATGTAAGAAAAATTTATTCGTTTGGCGAGGGCGTTGGCACCTTCTATCGGTATCAGGGAACGGATAACGAACAAATCAGTGGTTATTTGCAAAGTTTAGAGTTTGATGAAATTGACGTGATGAAAAACATACTGGTTACAAAAGCAACTATTGATTTGGACGGTAGCAGTGAAGCAATTGGTATTGCACAGCGTAACGCCCCACCGACCTTTATCTATGAAGAATCAACGAAAGAAATCCGTCCGGCGGTGCTGCGGGAAGCGATTCCGGTAGGCTCTGACGGCAGCGGCGCGGACCGGCTATTTATTATCATGCCGAATGATGACGTGAAAGCTTGCGTCATTGTCCGCTAACGCATAGAAAGGAAGGGGAAGCGATGAACAGGAAACGGTTATGTGCACTTTTGCTGACACTTGCGCTGACCATCGGACTTGCGGCAGTTCCGCAGGTAGGGCTGGCAGCGGAACCCAATCTGGCACTGGATGGGGCAGCGATTGCCAGCAGTGAGTATGGTAATAGCGGTGCGGATTTTAGCAAAAACACTTTGATTGACGGCGTGAAAGCATATACTGCGAGTCCAAACAACAACAAAGTGCGTTGGACAACTGACTGGAGCGTTGCGTCAAATGCGATTGGCCAGTGGTGCGGCGTGGAATTTGGCGCGCCGACACAAATAGATAAAATTACTTTTTATGAATATGATTCCAGAATCACAGAATATAAAGTGGAATATATGGATGCGGAAGGGAACTGGAATACGGTAC
This sequence comes from uncultured Clostridia bacterium, assembly GCA_949739095.1. Classification (GTDB taxonomy): domain Bacteria; phylum Bacillota; class Clostridia; order RUG12999; family RUG12999; genus JAAWTG01. The sequence continues at coordinate 3,475 of CATIYX010000249.1, forward strand.
AAAAGAATGGCGCAGCACTGCCAAATCAGACAAAAGAGGCAAAAGAAAATACCAGTTCAACACATTCTGTAGCCAATACTGTGACATTTGACGTAGTGGAAGCAAAAGCTGTCCGGCTCTATATTGTGAACGTAGGGGAAAAAGCTGGTGCCAGTATATGGGAATTTGAAGTATATAATACATCAGCAATCACAGCGGACACCAATCTGGCGGTGACAAAAGGAACGGGTATTGCAGAAAAATCGGTGGTCAACAGCGGTTATCAGGCGAATTTACTCAACGATGGCAGTGCTACCGGTACATCACGGTGGTCGTCCGACTGGAGTGTGGCGGAGAACGACATAGACGCATGGGCGGGTATTCAGTTTGCTGAACCGATTCCGTTTGATAAAATCACAATTAAAGAATATAACGGGCGCGTGACTAAATTTATAATAGAAGTATCGAATGATGGACAGACATGGACGACGGTGAAACAAAATGGGCAGGAAATGGCAATACAGGAAAAAGAATTTAAAGCAAGCTGTCCCAGCAACCTTCTCACCTATGACATAAGTTTTGACCGCGTGAAAGCGTCCTATGTCCGCTACCGTATTGTGGAAGTAGGTACAGCCGGTGCCAGTATATGGGAATTTGAAGTATATGACAGTCTGGCGGGTGCGCCTTTTGAAGAAGTAGAAGATGAAGCGGCGTTTCAGGTGGATGTGGCAAGTGTAACGGAGCAGGCTCTGCTGGGCGAAAATACAGATGTGCAGAATGTCACAACAGATTTGACGTTGCCAGCTTCGCCACTGCCCGGCGGAACCCGCGTAGCTTGGAGTATTGTAAGCGGCGAGGAATGGATAGACGCTACAGGAAAAGTGACGCGTCCGGCAGCAGATGGCACAGACCAAGAGGTGCAGCTGGAGGCAACATTTTCTTCTCCGCAGGGCACCTATACCGAGAAAAAAACATTTACATTTACTGTTTTAAAACAGGACGCAGGGTTGGTAGAAGAAGCCTTCCGGCAGGATGTGGCAAGCGTAACAGAAGCTTATTTATTGGGTGCGAACACAGATGCACAGAACGTGAAATGGGATTTGAACCTACCAGTCAGTCCACTGCCGAACGGTACTACTGTGGCGTGGAGCGTAAAAAGCGGAACGGCAATCGCAGCGGACGGCACTGTAACGCGTCCGGCAGCAGAAGCGCAGCAGGTAACACTGCAAGCGGCATTTACCAAAGCCGGTACAGCGGGAGCGGCAGAAACGCGCGAGTTCACCTTCACCGTTCTGCCGGAAGAAAAAGCGGAATGGAAATTGGTAGAAAATGTGAAAGTGGAGGACCCGCGCGGTGCATCCACCTATGCGATTACTGGGATTACAGATGGAATATCATCTTCCACTGCAGCAAACGACGGCGTGCGGTTTGGACAGCTTACCAATAATGAAGTCCCAAGTTCCAACCGCCCCGATATGCAGATAGATTTTTCGGATAAAATCAAGGCAGATAAAAAGTATTATATTGAAATGACCGTGCAGGCGGATATGAAAGTGGGCGAAGCACGCGTTGTTATGCAAAACAGCGCGAAGGGCGAAGCTGCGCTGTTTATCTTCAACAAAGCAAACACTTTGAATCTGGCGGCAAAAGACGGAAGTAGTCGAGCTTGGGTGCAAAGCAAGGTACCCATTAGCCATACGCACGGCAGTGAAGAAACCATTGGACTTTATTATGATACTGCGGCAGGAACATTCCAGTTTATCAGCAATCGAAAAATTGCATCCCAAACAGAATTTAAGAATTCCTATGGTAGTGGTATTGGCAGCGTGCAGGTAAGTTATCAGGGTAAGGCGGGCGATGGGGACGCCTATATCATCGTAAAAGGACTTAAAGTCTATGAATATGAAGAACAGATTAGCAGTGATTTGACAGAAGCGGAATTTCAGGCAGAGGTGGCGGGCGTAACGGAGCAATCTCTGCTGGGAAGCAATGTGGACGCGCAAAATGTTATCTCTGACTTGACATTAACGCAGTCTCCGCTGCAAAGCGGCACACAGGTCGTGTGGTCTGTTGTCAGCGGCAGCGAATGGATAAGTAATACAGGGAAAGTGACGCGTCCGGCAGAAAATGGCGCAGACCAGACGGTACAGCTTAAGGCGGCGTTCACCAGTCCGGGCGGTACCTATACGACGGAAAAAACTTTTACTTTCACCGTAAAAAAAGAATCCGGCAATCAGGCGGAAGAGCAATTCCAGCAGGATGTGGCGAGCGTGACAGAAGCTCATTTGTTGGGGGCGAATACAGATGCAGAGAATGTAAAATGGGATTTGAACCTACCGGTATCACCGTTGCAGGGCGGCACTAAAGTAGCATGGACGGTGGAAAGTGGAACGGCAATTGGTACAGATGGAACGGTGACACGTCCGGCAGAAGAAGCGCAGCAGGTGACAATGCAAGCGGCATTCACCAAAGCAAGTGCGGCAGAGGCGACAGAAACGCGCAATTTCACATTTACAGTCCTGCCGGAGGAAAAAACAGTTTGGAAACTGGTAGAAAATGTGAAAGTGGAGGATCCGCGCGGCGCGTCCACCTATGCAATTACTGGGATTACAGACGGCATCTCGTCATCCGGTGCAAAAAATGGTGGCGTGCGGTTTGGACAACTCACCAATAATGAAGTCCCAAGTTCCAATCGTCCCGATATGCAATTGAGTTTTGCAGATAAAATCAAAACGGGCAAAAAGTATTATATTGAAATGACGTTGCAGGCGGATATGAAAAAAGGCGAAAGCCGCATTGGCATACTAAACACGGGCGGCGGCGAAACATCCCTGTTTGTTCTCAAAAGCGGAGGAGCCGTGTCCCTGGCGGCAAATGACGGCAGCGGACGAAAATGGGTGAACAATCTGGGGATTACATATACTGCCGGTACGGAAAAAAGCATCGGAATTTTCTATGATACAGCGAAGGAAACCTATCAGTTCGTGAGTGATCGCAGCATTGTTTCGCAGACGAACTATAAAAACAATTATGGTAGCGGCGTTGCCAGCGTACAAGTGAGTTATCAGGGAGCAGCGGGTGACCAGGACGCTTATATTATTATTAAAGGACTCAAAGTGTATGAATATGACACGGACCTTGCGGCGCAGATTGAAAATGAATTTAGCGCGCTGGATGTGACGGATTTGACGCAGCAGGTTCCGGAAATGATAACAGGAAACATAACGCTTCCGGCGGCATTGCCTTGCGGCGTACCTATCCATTGGGAATCCAGTGTGCCGGAAGTGATAGGAACAGATGGAACAGTAACGCGGCCGGAAGATGCGGAAAAGACGGTGCGGCTGACGGCAAAAATTGACGAGGCAGGACTTTCGCTTTCCAAAACTTTTGATTTCACCGTTCTGTGGACAGGAGACGCACGGATTGGATTCACGGAAGATTTGCAGCGTGTGACCTATGCCAGCCTGAGCGTACAGGACCCAGAAACATTAACGGAAAATCTAACAATGCCATCCTCGCCGCTGCCGGGCGGAACGACTGTGACATGGACGTCCAGCGACCCGGCGGTGCTGTCGGCAGGAGGCGTAGTAACGCGTCCGGCGGGCAGAAACCGTCCTGTAACATTGACAGCGAAATTCCAAAACGGCGAATTATCTGCGGAAAAGACATTCCGGTTTACCGTTTTAGCAGAAGGAGACTTGCTGGAAAACATGGCGGCAGGCGCACGTCCCTCTGCTACTGTGGCAGCGTTAGAAGGCAGCATTGTCGCTGTGACAGACGGAAATTATGAAACTGCTTGGACCACGGCGGCAAAAAATTCAGCAGTGACGCTGGATTTGGGCAGCACGAAACTGCTCACACATGCTGTGATTTATGCAGAAGGCAATATTCAGAATGCGGTTTTGGAAGTATCCGGCGACAATGTGAACTATACAAAAGCGGAGGAATGGAACACTTTGGCATTTGGACAGGAAATTCATTTTCCGCTTACAGACACACGTTACGTTCGTCTAAGTATGGTGCAGCAGGAAGAGATGCCTGTGAAAATATACGAAATAGAACTGTATTCCATGCCAACGGATGAAGAACGCGTTCAGGCGGATGTGAAAGCATTTGTATATAGCAATCCGAAAGTCGTAACAGCGGACATTGTGCTGCCTACGGCGACAAAATATGGCAGCACATTGGAATGGTCGTCAAATAATCCAGCGGCTTTGGACGCGCAGGGTCATGTAACACGCCAGGAACAGGATCAAAATGTGGTGCTGACGGCAACTTTCCGTAGCGGTGACAAAACAGAAAATATCACAGTATATCATACGGTAAAGGGAACAAAATCATCTACCGTGCAGGGTCTCGGCGGCGGTGGCGGCGGCTCCTCTTCCGGAGGCAGCGGCGGAGCAGGTATGCAGGTCCCGGTTATCCAGCCTGAA
>CATIYX010000250.1 GCA_949739095.1 uncultured Clostridia bacterium
ACGCCAAAAAACGCGCCGCTTGTCGTTTTGTCCACATGCGACCAATAAATATTGGCATTACCGTTCACCGGTGCGCGACACAAATTTTGCCGAACCGCCTCGGAATATAAGTCTTCATCTTTAATGTTTTCCGGCCCAGAAGACAAAAAGAAATTACGGTCTCCCGATATGCCGCTTTGTGCGTCCAGCGGTGCAAACGAAACAGCGTCAATGATACGGACGCTAATTACATAGTTCCATGTGAATGGCTCCACCTCTTTCGCGCTGGTTTTCTTTTGCAATCCTGCTGAAACATAGAATGAGCCATGTTGCGCCTTAGTGGTTTTGAAATACCGCAGCCGGCTGGGATAGGCATGTCCGCCGCCCCACTCGGTGCAATCTTTATCCGTTTTCTCCTCTCGCAACGTGAGATAGGTCAAATCATAGCTGTCGCCTGGCAGATATTCCGGTATGGTTTCGCCCGCATCATTTGTTTGCAGCAAATATGCCACAATCACCAGTTTGTCTGCCGGAATTTCTATAGGCAAGAGATGTCGGTTGATTTTATAGTCCTCGCCGCTTAGTTCCATCTTGCCATAGATGGTATAGGTATCTTTCTGTAAATCATCTTTTACAATTTCTGCTTTTGCAAAAGCGGATTCCTCTGGCTCCGGCGATTCTTGAGGGGATATATCTTCTTTTTCTGCTTTCTCTTCCTCTTCTAAAGCATCTTCTTCCCCATCAGGCGTTTGTTTCTCTTTGTCATCATTCTCCTTTTCCGCCGTTTCCTGCCCTGTTTCGGTTTTCACAACCGTCTCTAAAGCCATCTCTGCCGTAAGGTCCGCTTCTTCTGCTCCTGCCAGCGGACAGAGTCCGAGCAACAAAGCGCAGATTACCCAGATTACTGTTCCTTTTTTCAACAATAAATCTCCTTTCTGCCATCTATCGCTAAAAATCGTACAAAAATTATTTTATCATGTCATACGCGTTTTTTCAACCAATGTAGAGAGATTTTTCCCCAAATTCTCCTTTTTTGCCAAAAAGGCAGACAACTTCTTGCTATCTGTCGTTGTTTCTCCTCTGTTAGATTCAAACTATACAGCAAGCATGAACAAAAAAACGTAATTCCTCTTGGTTCATTTCTACCCCATAAAACAAAAGAGCCGCAAATCCTTGATGTTTTGCAGCTCTCTCATTTTACTTGTATAAATGCCCCTCCGGATTATACTTCCATAATCACCGGCAGAATCATAGGACGGCGTTTTGTTTTTTGATATAAATAAGTCGTCAAATGACTTTTCACTGTGTTTTTAATGGAACTCCAATCGGTTGTTTTGTTGTTTTTGCAAGTGGCAAGAGAATCTTGTGCAACCTGTTTCACATCGTCCATCAGTCCTTCTGCTTCACGCACATAAACAAATCCACGTGAAATAATATCCGGACCTGCCACCACTTCCTTGGTTTTTCCGTCAAT
>CATIYX010000251.1 GCA_949739095.1 uncultured Clostridia bacterium
TAATTTCGTGCATCTCCGCCGGTTGCCACGTTTTATGCGCGGCGAGGCGGAGGCACTTTTCAAATCCGTATAATAGTCACTTTGTGACTATTATACCATGTACCAAAAAAATTTGCAAGTCGCATTGCGCAAACTTGCAAATTTTATTTTCTATCTAACGCTATGTTCGTTTTTGACCTTTCTATCCACCTATAACAATTAAATCTTTTGTTGCATGGTTCAATATCACCGGTTTTCCGTCCACCATTGTTACCGTGTCTTCAATTCTCACACCAAATTCATCATTCAAATAAACGCCCGGCTCCACGCTAAACACCATACCTGCACGCAGTTCTTCTGTCGATTTGGAGGAAACTGCTGGTGCCTCATGAATTTCTATACCAACGCCATGTCCCAGCGAATGCCCAAAATATGTGCCATACCCAAACGCATCCAGCGTCTCTCTTGCTAAACGGTCCAATTCTGCTAGCGGCATTCCCTCTTTCAAATAGTTCAGCGCTTTAAGCTGTGTATAAAGTACCATATTATAAACGGAACGCTGTTTTTCACTGATTTGCCCAATCGCAACGGTGCGTGTCATATCACTACAATAGCCTTCATAGACACATCCGAAATCCATCACTACCAAGTCACCTTCTGTAATAGGACGGTTTGTCGGTTTTGCATGCGGCATAGCGCCGTTGGGTCCTGCAGCTACAATGGTATCAAACGACGGGCGCTGTGCACCGTGTTTTTTCATGGCATATTCAATTTCAGCTGCTGCTTCCAGTTCCGTCATACCAGGTTTCATCACGGAGACCACATGTTCAAATGCTAAATCGCCAATATACGCCGCCTGCTGCATACGGGAGATTTCCTCCCCTTCTTTACAAATACGCAGGGAGTCTATCATATCATGAATACCACGCAGCATTGTATGCGGCATTTTCTGTTTCATACCGCTATATACCGCATAGGAAACCTGCCGGTCCTCAAATCCCAACAGCCCTATGTTGTGCCGTCCAACAATCTGTTCTAAATGGGAAGCAAAATTTTTCGTAATATCAATTAAAATAAAATCAGGACTTTCCATTTGCGCCTGTTTCAGATAGCGGAAATCTGTCAAAAGATAGCCGTTTTCCATGGTGATAATCAAATCCCCGCTGCTGCCGGAAAATCCGCTTAGGTAGAATACATTTTCCCTGCTGGTGACAATCACAGCGTCAAGCTGTTGCTCTGCCATTCTTCTTCTCACATTGCCAACTCTTGTTGCAATACTCATGGTAAATTCCTTCCTTTCTAAAAAACGTACTCCCCCGTTTTTTCATTCCGCCTCAAACCTTAGCAGTGCCTGTAATCCCAACAGATAGCTGTCCGCACCAAATCCACTGATTTGCCCCTTGCAAACCGGTGCCAACACAGAGGTATGTCGGAATTCTTCCCGTGCGTGGATGTTGGACAAATGCACCTCTACCACCGGCAGTCGTACCGCCGCAATCGCGTCCCGCAGCGCATAAGAATAGTGGGTATATGCACCCGCATTCAGCACTATGCCATCCACTTCCTGCCGTGCCTGATGTAGCCGGTCAATCAGTCCGCCCTCGCTGTTGGATTGAAAAAATAATGTTTCCACACCTCGTTTTGCTGCATAGGCAGCAATCCGCTTTTGGACAGATGCTAGCGTATCTTTCCCATAATGGTCCGGCTCCCGTTCGCCAAGCAAATTCAGATTGGGACCGTTCATAATCAAAACTTTTTTCATTGCTCGCCATTCCCTTCTCTATGCTGCTTCTGTCATCTGACACAATGGCAGCTATCTATTTCGCATACATGCCTCATATTTCTGTTTCATCTCCAAAGCGTCCTTCGCCTGCGTTCCCGCTGATTCACATAAAATGACCGGCTCCAGACCACGTTGCGCCAAAAGCTCCGCCAGCGGGTCAAAATCCGGTCCAAACTGGCTGTCACTAAAGCACCAATGACGTTTTTCTCCGCCTTTGGTATATTCAATACGGCTAAAATGGCTATGGAACCGCCGTGCCCGTTCTTTCCCCAGCTTGTTTTCCACTGCATCCAACACTACCGCAAAATCTTCTTTCTTGTTCAAACACCCCAGCCCACGCGTATGCAAATGACCAAAATCAATGGTAGGTAACAACCGCTCGTCTAGCTGGCAAAGCTGAAGCACTTCATCCAGTGTACCCAACTGGTTGATTTTCCCCATTGTTTCAGGACAAATATGGATTTCTCCGAAGCCTGCCGCGTCCGCTTCCCGAATTGCCATACGAAGCGTCTTTTCCGCCCACCCCATAGCTTCCTCACGCGTCATTTTGGCGCAAGCACCGCTATGCACAACGATGCGTTCTGCCCCCATCCACTGCGCTACTTGCAATGTTTGCATGATATAATCAATACTTTTTTTTCGTTTTTCTTCATCATCCGTTGCCAGATTGATGTAATACGGCGCATGGACGCTGAGTACAATATCACACTCTTTTGCTTTTGCCCCCAATGTTTGTGCCATTTTCTCTGACAACCGCACCCCTCTTGTACAAGGATATTCATAAGCGTTTAGCCCCAATTTTGAAAGCCACTCCGGCATTTCAAGCGATGATTTATACCCTTCCTCATAAAATGCCTGTGCATTTCCTTCCGGTCCAAATCGAATCATAGTCATTCTCCTGTTTCTGCTATGTCTGATACCAGCTGCACACCAATATCCTCAAAAGCAATTATGTTTGCCTTTTTCAGAACAATTATATAGGTATAGTTTATCACAAATCCCTCCATAATACAAGTGAATTTTGTAAACATCTGGTGAACAAAGTTTCATCAAAGAAAGAAGGCTACCTATGCTTGTCCGTCTCGGTTTCGTCGCTATGAGCGTTCATTTAAAAGACGCTTCTCCGTCTAAAACCATCACCCGTACCCGTTTTGAAACATTAGATGACCCACAGCGCGCACTCAACCACATCCGTTCTCTGGTAGAAATCAATGCACAAAACACATTGCGTCTGCTGCGCTACTGCGGCAGCCGCGATATCCATCTCTACCGCCTGACCTCCAAACTGATTCCACTTGCAACAATTTTACTGCAAACCCACGAACTACAAGAACTTGTTTCCTCCCGTGCTCTACAACTGTTTTCCGAATGCGGCAAAACTGCGAAGGAACAACATCTACGTATATCTGCTCATCCCGATCATTTCACCGTGCTCGGCAGCACTAATCCGTCAGTCGTCGAAAGCGCTATACTGAATCTGCGTTACCACCACGAAATTTTAGAACTTATGGGGCTTTCGGATAGCTGTTATCAATTGGTATTACACGTCGGTTCTGCTGTCGGCGGCAAAGAAGCCGCAATGAAACGCTTTGCTGAAACCTTCGAAAAGTTGCCTTCTCTGTTGCAGCGACGGCTCATGCTGGAAAATGATGATAAAACATATACCACCGGCGAAACATTGTCCCTTTGCCAAAAACTGAAAATTCCCATGGTGCTCGACGTCCATCATATGATATGCAATGGCACGCCGGATGATACCTTGCTGTTACCGGAAATTTTGCAGACCTGGAATGGTCAGGCATTCCCGCCAAAATTTCATTTTTCTACGCCGCGCAGTCCAAAGACACCACGCGCCCATGCAGACTATATCGACCCCTGCTGTTTTAGGGAATTTCTCATGCAACTTAAAAATGCTGGTGCACAACAGGCAGACATCATGCTGGAAGCAAAACAAAAAGATGAAGCACTCTTCACGCTGATGCGTGCTCTATCAGACTGCAAAGACATACAACCGGTAGATGGAGGCAGTTTTATAATATAATTTCATGTATTTCCTCCTACAAGCGCATTTTTATATGTGACAACCAATTACAAAAACAATAGTAATATAAAAAAAGCCTTTTCGATTCTGCTCACAACCGAAAAGGCTTTGCTGTTTTTTTAATCTATCGATAATGCAAACAATTCTTTTGCCATCTGTACATCGCGGATACGCATACCTTCAAACTTGTTATATGCTTCAGACCCTTCCTCCAAAGGATTTTCTTCGACAACACTAATACCATAGATAATATTTTTGTCCGCGGAACGCGCAATCACTTCCGGCATAGTCATCATCTGACTTTTTTCCCACGTTTCCCAAGTTTCTTTATCTGCAATAACAATTTTCCCTAAAATTTCTTCATTGCCTTTAAAGGTATACATCAAACTAATATACGCCACTACAGCATCTTCGTTCGTCATATCCAGAACGTCCGCACGATAGTTGCCTTTCCACACTTCCGGCACATGCAAAACAAACTTATATTTATTGTTAATATATTCACCGTTCTCCACAATTTCTCCTTGTCCGTTTTGCGTAAAATCAATATATCTAGAAAACCGTTCCATTTGATTTTTCTTTTCCGTTCCTTCACCATTCTCCTGCTGCCCATCTCCATTTTGAGAAGATTGAGATGTATTGGGGAGCGCATCATTTTCCTGCGATACAGAAGGTTCTTTGTTCAGAAAATATGCCGCCAATATAATTCCAATAATGATAAGTCCAACCAGCAGTGCGGCAATCAGTATTTTTTTACTTTTCATCTATTCCGGCTCCTCTCCATCTATCCCTATCGCCCTTAGAGAATTTATTTCATCTTTCTCCATCCAACTACCCCGTACCATATTGAATATCTTTAGCATACCATAAGAACCTGCTCCTGTCAATAACCTTCCCGTGATAATTCTCTAAAATGTAGATATTGACTATCTTTTCGTACTAACAGGAAAATATTGAAATAGCTCTTGACAAATACAACAGGATATGGTAGAATATTTGTTACATGATAAATGAGATATAGGGGTATAGCTCAGTTGGTAGAGCAGTGGTCTCCAAAACCACGTGCCGAGGGTTCAAATCCATATGCCCCTGCCAAAAGCAGATGTTACGCATGTGATATCTGCTTTTTTTATTTGTCTATACCCTTGAAGCCGAAGCACGCGTGCCGGGCAGCGGTTTCGAGCGCCGCCAGTGGCGGATATAGCGAGATACCGCTGGCGCTGCGGTCGAAATTGTCAGGCTGGTAAGCCGTTAGACAATTTCGTCTACCGCAAGCTGGGGCTGCTATGCAGCTCCAAGCCCTTCTGCCCCTGCCAAAAGAAACGGCTTAAACACTCTCGTTTAAGCCGTTTTTGTGTTTTAAAATCTAAAATATGCAGTCTTGCATTTCATCCAAATTTGCTTAAAATGGACACTAACATCTCATCCGTTTTCGTCTGTTTTCAAACATTCCGTTTGTTACATCATCAAAAAAGCATCACTATTTACAGCGATTTCCAAACGATGTGTTATTCATGCAGACTGATTTTTTGCTCAATTCCACTTATACTATATATACAAATGGTCTGAAAAGATTTTTTTCTTTTCTTTGTTTATAGCTACTCAAAATTTGAACCGCCTGAGAACAATTCGCAGGCGGTAATTCATTCTTATATAAAATCAAGATTCAAAACATCAACTTTTCTGCCTCATAATACTTATTTTATCCACGCATATCAGCGGCGGGAACGACAGCTTAATATTGCCCTGCACACCATGCGCCGTAAAATCAAAATATGCCCGCTCTTTTCTGCCGTCTGTGCCATTCACGGTCATACCTGCATTGATTTCGCCGTCAATCACCGCGGAAATTGTTAGTTGAGACAGTTTCGGCGCATTCGCTGCATACTCAATGCACAGCAAATGTCTGCCCGTACTGCCATAGTGAACCTCTATCTGCTCATCCGTTTTTGGTTCGTCATAGGCAAATACTGTTTCGAGTTCCTCCATTTTATATCGCAATGACGATTCAAACTTGCCGCCGTTTTCAACGAAGCGTTCAAAGGTATGCGTATTCATAATATAATACAGCAGATTTGCCGCATTTCTTTGCAGTTGACCTCTTGTGATAGCGCCACTTTCAAGCCCTGTTTCAAGATTGCTCTCCAGCGCCGCTGCATCACCTGCCAGCATGTACACGTCGCATTGCGCGGCTGCCATATCACAAAGATTTAATATCTCATTCTCCTCTTTGCGTAGTTTTGGCCACCAGTCCGTCATTACCATTCCTGTATAGCCCCATTCCCTGCGCAGTATCGTCGTGTTAAGCTCATAGCTGTTGGACGTCCAATACTCGTTGATAGGATTATACGAATTCATCAGCGACGTCGCCTTTCCCTCTTTTACACACAACTCAAACGGCTTCAAATAAATTTCCCGCAGCGCTCTCTCCGACACCACCGATACCGTCTTATTTCTGCACAACTCCTGTGAATTTGCGGCAAAATGCTTCACTGTTGCACTGTTGCCATATACATTTACCCCACGGACAAGCGCCGCGCCGATTTTACCTGTTAGATATGGATCCTCGGATAAATATTCAAAATTTCTGCCGTTCAGCGGCGAACGGTGGATGTTGATTCCCGGTCCCAACAGAGAATCAAAGCCCTGTGCGCACAGTTCCACACTTGCATATTCGTACAGTTTTTCCGCTGCTTCCGTATCCCATGTGCAGGCAATCAGCGTACCGTTTGGCATACTTGTGGCTGTGTCTCCGTTATCCATGCGGATTCCCGAAGGTCCGTCTGCAAGGCATACGATGGGGATTCCAAACGCAAGGAGCTCCGCTGTAACACCGCCGAACGTTCCCGTGCTGCCCGGGCGAACCTTAGGCGAGGACATGCCTTCCCCTATGATAAGACATCTCAAATCTTTATCGCTCAGTTGTGCAATAAATTCCTCCATGGTATGTTTGCCGTTTTTAACGTCAATCAGCTTGATTCCTTTGTCGCCTGTGTATTCTATGCTTTTTGGCATTTCATCGTCAATTCTTTTCTTGTAATCAACTGTTCTTTTCGATACTTTTCTGTATGCGGGTATAAAATTCTCGCTAGGATACAGCACTTCAAAATCACGCTCGGGCGCCATCGCCTCGGTGAGCTGCTCGGTAACGGTTGTTTCTTCTATTGTAAATACAAACGCTTTTTCCGCGCTGCGTACATTCTTGCCAATATAGACGGTATACTCTCCCGCTTCCAGCACATAACAGGATTTATGCCCTGTGATACCGCTGTCGTCGTACGAAGCAAAATCCGCGATATTCATTTCAAATGCCAATTCGGTGCTTTCTCCCTGTGAAAGCACTTTGGTTTTTGCAAAAGCACACAGTGAACGCTTCGCCTTGCCAAGTTTTCCCTGCGGCGCTTCCAAATACACCTGAACAACCTCTTTGCCGCTTCTTTTCCCTTGATTGATAACCGTGACAGCAGCAGATATTTTATTTCCGTCCCGTTTTACTGCGGAAACATTCACCTCAAAATCGGTATACGAAAGACCGAATCCAAACGGATACAACACCTTTTCGGACGCGAAGGTCTCAAAATACCGGTATCCGACATAAATATCCTCCCGGTACAGGTTAAACTCTTTATCACCGAAGTTTTTGCTGCACGGATAGTCGGAAATGTCGGCAGCTATGGTATCGGAAAGTCTGCCGCTCGGATTGATGTCGCCCGAAAGCACGTCGGCAACGGCGTTTCCGCCCTCCTGTCCACCCTGCCAAACATACAGCACCGATTTGATATGATATTTTTCCACCCAATTCATATCGATAATATTTCCGACATTGAGCAGTACGACCGTGTTTTCAAAATACCTTGAAACCACATCAAGCAAGGCTTCCTCCTCGTCGGTCAGATACCAGCTTCCTTTTTCCGGCGCATTGTCCCTGTCCTCACCCGCAGTTCTGCCAATGACAATGTCTGCCACATCA
>CATIYX010000252.1 GCA_949739095.1 uncultured Clostridia bacterium
GCGCGGCGTTCCTGTTGAAACGTCCGCGGCTGAGAGGTATTCAACCCGCGGCACGTGTCCGCGCTCCCCATATATTTTATTCTTCTCAAAGAAGGGATTTTCTCCGGCTTACGCCATCGATTTATCCCCTCTTTACCCTCTGGGGCACGCGTGGATTTCTCCTATCAGCGTCCTGCACTCGCGTGTCGCGCCTCATTCTTCGACTCCGGACGCTGTAAGGTATGAGAACGGCGGCACCTGTCCGCCGTTCCCATATTTTTTATGTCCGGTTCCGTCCCAACAGTTCATCTAACGTCACGTCAAACAGGTCTGCTAATTTTAATAGCTTGTCCAGTTTGGGTTCGTATTTATCATATTCATATCCTTGATAGGTTGCTTTTCGGATGTCCAAACAATCCGCAACCTGCTGCTGCGTCATATTTCTTCGTTCCCGCAGTTCGCGCAAACGCTGCGGAAATGGCGTTACTTCTTCTCCAAATTCCTCCGGAAGTTCTTTCCCTGTTACAATATATTGGACACTGGTATGCAACACCTTTGCCAACTTCACAAAATTTTCTATGGAGGGTTTTATTCTGTTATATTCATAGCCGGAATATGGATTTCCCTGAAACCCCAACAAGACGCTCATTTGCTTTTGTGTATACCCCTCCCGTTTTCGTAACTGTTTTAATTGTTTTCCGATTTTTGGCAATTTAATTCCTTCTTTCAAAAAAACCATTGACAATAACTTTCAGTTATACTATAAAAGTAAAATGGAACATATGCATGATATCTTATGCTCGCTCTATTTGCGTAAATCATTACCAGAGAAAAAATCGAGGACGAAACGGGGGCAAAGAGCGGAGGAAGAAATAGGAGGGTAGATTCCTAGCGGAATCTGCCCGCTGGGGAATCGGAAGCCTCGCTGCCGCTGCGTTTCCCATTCCCCAAGTGCCTTTGGGGCACGCGTCCCCCAAAAAAGTAAGAGGGGGAGAAAACGGTGGCTAAGAGCGGAGGGTAGTTCTTCCCAAGAAAAGTAAGAGGGGGAGGATTTGGGCTATACCCAAATCCGGAGGACATTTAGGGGGGGAAGAACTACCCGTAGCCACCCTTGGGGGACATTTTGGGGCGATAGATTCGGAGCGACATTTCGGCGGTATTTTTTCCGCTGCTGCCGTCAAAGGACATTTAAGGGCAAATACACCCGACTACCCAAAAAGCCGCCTTCCTCTGCCATCTATAACAAAAGCCGGGAGTGCGTCCCGGCTTTCTATATACTTCTTAGTCTGTTGTAAACGGCAGCAATGCAATGATTCTTGCACGTTTGATTGCCGTTGTCACCTGTCTCTGGTGACGCGCACAGTTTCCGTTAATACGGCGCGGAACAATTTTGCCCCGTTCCGAAACGTACCGGCGCAGTTTCGCAACGTCCTTGTAATCAATTTCCGTTACTTTATCCGCACAAAATGCACAAACTTTCTTTCTGCCTCTTCTGCCTCTCGGCCGGTCAGCTCTATCATATGCCATGACTCAGTTCCTCCTTCCATCCTTCAAATCATTTCTTTAAAACGGTAGGTCGTCGTCATCCGACGCAATGGAAAATCCTGCAACATCGCCAAAACCATCGTCCTGCTGTTGTGCAGGCGCCGCGGGCGCTGCCGGCATGTCCGCACCAGTGTGCTGTGCCGCCGCTTTTTTCGATTCTCCAAACTGGATGTTGTCTGCAACAACTTCCGTCGCATACCGTTTGTTTCCGTTTTGGTCTTCCCAACTGCGGGACTGTATTCTGCCCTCGACAATCATCATCATACCTTTGGTAAAATACCTGCCCACAAATTCTGCTGTTGCACGCCAAGCAACAATATTGATAAAATCAGTTTGCCGCTCTTCGCCTGCTTTCGCATAACCACGGTCTACTGCGAGCGTAAAAGAAGCAACGCTAACGCCGCTGGGCGTGGTCCGAAGTTCAGGGTCGCGCGTGAGCCGCCCCATTAAAATTGATCGGTTAAGCATAATTTCAGCTTCCTTTCTCCGTCGCCAGGTCCTTACGCTTCTTTTTTGACAACAATTGAACGCATCACATTTTCTGTGATGTTATAGACACGTTCCAGTTCCGATGGGAAGGACGGGTTGGATGTAAACTCAATCAAAACATAGTAACCTTCGTTTTTATAGTTGATCGGGTAAGCCAGACGGCGTTTTCCCCATACGTCTACCTGATCCACCGTTCCGTTACTAGCAATCAATGACTTTACTTTTTCGACAAGACCATTTGTGGTCTCTTCGTCCAGATCCGCATCAAGCACGAAAATTGTTTCGTATTTGTTGATCTGTTCAGCCATTTCTTTCACCTCCTTTTGGACTTTGGCCCCCGGCAATCCCCAGGGGCAAGGATACGCCTTCTTTTTTAAGGCGAACATAATTTATTTTACATGTATTTTCATCATTTGTCAAGAGTTTTTTGGATTTTTTTGCCGTTTTAGCAGACAGCACGTGAAAAAAATTGTCCTGAGAACAAGTCTCAGGACAATTTTTGAATCCTATACTTAATGCTGGGCCGCATAAGTACGAACCGGTGTCGATTTCTGTTCTACTTCGTAGCAACGGTTCATCGCATTCGACAATCTTCGTTCAATGAAACGCAATCCGTAGCCCGTCACCGATTTTCCCCTATCCAGCCGCCAGACAATATAACGGCTGCTGTAATCACGCACTAACGAGATGAGTTGCATTTGCATTTTCAGCTTCATGTTTTGGATTCTTTTCTTCTTTTCTGTGTTCCTCTTCATTATGTATCAGTCCTTCCTGCACCTCTTCGGTCTCTCTCTTTCTTTTTGTTTTACATTTACATTTATATCTTACACTTATATTTTAAATGAAATGATTCAAAAAGACAAGGCTGATATTTATCTTTTTTTGTCGAAAACGAATCATTTTGCTTATTTTGTCAAAAATTTTTCTTCTTTTTTCGACTTTATGGAATATTTTTCCACGTATTTGTGTAAATTATTTTGTACAATTTTCGCGATTTTTAAGCCGACAAAATGCGTTTGTTTTAAAATCCCTTTATAGCATCATTTTAGCCTTTCGTTTCCTCTTCAGGCATTTTATTATCCAACGCATATTTACAACATTGCAGCACCAACAAATTAAAAGATATATGGTTTTTCTGTGCAACTTCATTCAATCGCTCAAACAGCGGCTCCGTGAACCGAATTGTTCTGGAGGTATTAGCGCCTTTAAATTCGTTATCTACTTTAAACATCATACTCACCTCTATACTTATATTATACTTTAAATAGAATTTTATTAATACAACCAATAAATAACTAAATATATACCCTTATTTATAATCGTTTATGGTTCCATCCATTGTGGTGAACAGATATTTTTAGCGTTACATTCCATCTCTTTTTGTTTTCTAGTTTTCCTGTTCTGTCTCCTCCATTTGTTCTAATGCATATTTGCAGCATTGCAAAACCAAAAGATTAAGTGAAATTCCATTTTGAAATGCGGTTTCATTTAATTCATGAAACAGTTTCTCAGTAAAACGGATTGTTCTGGGAACATTTGCTCCAGCAAATTCATTGTTTATTTTGAACATATTAATCAACTCCTATGATTAATATTATATCCAAATTCAACATATTTTATATAATCTTTTTTGGTTATATATTTGTAATTACTTGTAATTTTTTGTAATTATCACAAAAACACTATAATAGAACAGGTTTTTCCCAGGAATTGTGCCGATGTTTTCCCAAATGTTCAACATCAGACCACTTCTACAAACACTCCCTCCAGACCACTTACTCCCATTCCCGCATGATTCTAACCTCTGCCCAGCTGTATTGTTTGAACAGCATAAAAAAACACCCGCTATCCCCTCGTGGGAGATTAGCGGGTGTTTCTTATTTTCTAAGCGCCAATTTTAAAGCTGCCACAAAAATTTTTATGCTATCCAAATGAAATAAATCACTTTTGCGGCTTCTTCACGCAGCGCATTATCCAATGGGCGGAATGCTGCATATTCGTTGCCACAAAGCACACCTGCCGACGCCAATTGCTGAACGCTGGACTGCGCATACTCCGATATTTGTACTGCATCAACTAGTGCAGGCTGCTGTGTTTGTATCAGCGTTTTTCCAGCTGCCGCCAGCGCACGGGATGCCATTACTGCCATATCTTCGCGGGTGATACTCTGTCCTATGCCAAAGGTGCCATCTCCCATACCGTTCACAATACCCAAATTACGTGCCGTATAGATATAGGGTGCGAACCAGTCGCCGCTTCTCACATCAGAGAACCCTTCCCCCGCTACCGTAGCTTCTATGTTCAGCGCGCCCATCAACATTTTCAAGAATTCCTCACGCGTGACATTGTTTTTGGGAGCAAAATTCCGGTTTTGGTCACCGGAAACAATACCTGCCGATGCCAAATGTTCAATATAGCCATATGCCCATGTACTTTCCGTACTGACATCTCCAAAATAGTTACTGCTCACATAGTCCACAGATGGTTCCTGGTAGTTGTTGTTCGTGTTGGTATTACCTGTACCCGCCGGCACAACAATCGCACCTGCATTCGTAGAACTGCTCCGCTGCGGTCTACCTCCTACGCCTACAGACTGCTGGTCTTTTGTAAAATATGCATATACTGTAACATCGCTATCCGGCATGATGAAGGTTGCTGTTGTTCCACTTACGGAAACCGCAACGCCATTTGCTCTCCAATTGCTGAAGGAATAGCCGCTGCTTGCTACCGCTGTCACTGTCACGGTTTCACCAGACAAAAATTCTGTTTTACTGCCGCTGATACGCGCTGTTCCGCCCGTGCCTGCCGATACTGTTACCTTGTGTGCCGAAAGTCCCGCCGTAGTATCGATAATGGAAATTTCTGCCGTCAGCACATCACCACTATCCAGCGTGACCGTCAGAAGAATGTCTCCGGTTTGTTTATCCAGCACGCCAGATGAAATGGTTAAGATTCCTTCATTTAAAGTATAATCTGTGGTTTCTTCCAATACCGCTTCGCCCAGTTTCACAGCTTCCACCGCCGCATCTGCGGTTTTTAATGTAAATGCCAAGTCCTTATGGTCTGTTCCTTGCACGTATTTGTCATATGTTGCTTTTGCAGGCGTTATGGAACTATCTTCAGCTTCTGCGAATACCGCTGTCAATGTTACATTTTCTGCTGGCATAAAAATCATCAACGGATTTTGTTTCTGCTGTTCTTCCGTCAGTGCGATTCCTGTCGCCGTCCAGCCTGTGAACTTATTCCCTGCCGTCGGCGTTGCTTCTATTGTCACTCGTACGCCCGCTTCAAACGGTCCACCTACGCCTGTTTTTACTGCCACCGTTCCTTTTTCCTCGTCCGCGCTGTTTGCCGTCACCGTATAGGTCGGCGGAGGGGTTGGCGTACTGTTTTCTACAGTGATAACCACTGTCGGGTTTGTTCCGCCATCCATTTCAAACATCAGCGTCCGCTCGCCTTTTGCCAGCGTCTCCAGATAGCTTGTTTTGATGGTATAGACATTACCGCTGACCGTGTAGTCTATTCCTTCCGTCAATGTCAGCGTCGTCGTATTATTTTTCAGTGCCTGGAACGTATAATCACCCGGTGTGAGCGTTACTGCAATATCTTTATGGTTTGCATTTTCAGTATATTTATCATAATCCGCTGTGGTGGGCGTTACCGATGCATTTATTTTTTCTGCAAACGCCGCTGCCAAGGTTACATTTTCCGCTGGCATGAAAATCATCAGCGGATTTTGCGTTTTCTGCTCTTCCGTCAGTGTAATTCCTGTCGCCGTCCAACCTGTGAACTTGTTTCCTTCTTTTGGTGTGGCTTCTATTGTCACTCGTACGCCCGCTTCGAACGGTCCGCCTACGCCTGTTTTCACTGCCACCGTTCCTTTTTCCTCGTCCGCGCTGTTTGCCGTCACCGTATAGGTCGGTGGAGCCACCGGCGTACTATTTGCTACAGTGATAACCACTGTTGGATTGGTTCCGCCGTCCATTTCAAACATCAGCGTCCGTTCACCTTTTGCCAGTGTATCCAGATAACTCGTTTTGATGGTATAGACATTGCCGCTGACCGTGTAGTCTGTTCCTTCCGTCAACGTCAGTGTCGTCGTACTGTTTTTCAGCGCACGGAATGTATAATCGCCCGATGTGAGCGTCACTGCAATATCTTTATGGTTTGCATTTTCAGTATATTTATCATAATCTGCTGTGGCAGGAGTCACAGACGCATTCGTTTTTGCCACAAATGTCGCTGTTACAGTCACATTCACTGCCGGCATGGTAATCGTCAGCGGGTTTTGCATCTTTTGCGCTTCCGTCAGCGTAATTCCTGTCGCCGTCCAGCCCGTGAATTTATTCCCTGTTTTCGTTGTCGCTTCCACCGTCACGCTAGTGCCTGCTTCAAACGCGGTTCCTGTCGTTGTCACCGCTACCGTTCCCTTTGCTGTATCTGTACTGTTTACCGTCACCGTATAGGTTGGCGGCGTGCTGTCTGCTACGGTAATCACCACTGCCGGATTGATTCCGCCGTCCATTTCAAATGTCAACGTCTGTGCTCCGGTTGCCAGTGTATCCAGATAACTTGTTTTGATGGTATAGGTATTGCCGCTAACCGTATAATCCGTTTCCGCCTTGAGCGCTGCACTGCCGTTTTTCAGTGTACCGAATGTATAATCGCCCGCCGTCAGCGTCACCGTAATGTCTTTGTGATTCACATTTTCAGCATATTTATCGTAGTTTGCTATGGTGGGCGTTACTGCAGCATTTGTCTTTGCCGCAAACGCCGCTGTTAGCGTTACATTTTCTGCGGGCATAGTAATCGTCAGTGGATTTTGCATCTTTTGTGCTTCCGTCAGCGTAATTCCTGCCCCTGTCCAGCCTGTGAACTTATTCCCTGCTTTCGGCGTTGCTTCCACTGTCACACTTGTGCCTGCTTCAAAGGATTCGCCTGCCGTGGTCACCGCCGCCGTTCCCTTTGCGGAATCTGTGCTGTTTACTGTCACCGTGTAGGTTTCGGGTGGTGTGGTGATATCTTCCACTTCTTCAATTTTTATGCCATAGATATTTGAATTTGGACCGTCCGACCCTGCTCCTGTCTGTGCGTAAATATCCATTCCGGTAAGCTGTGTGGACTGATTCAGAAAACTGCCGCCCATCACCAGCTTCGTGCAGTTGTCCAGCGCGGGCGCTTTGTTCACTTTCACGCCGACATCACTCACTGCTGCATAGTTACCTGCCCATGCATTCACTTTCTTTTGGTCCATGTCAAATTCCAGCCGTAAGTAAACGGCTGTATTCGTATCCGAATCCAGTGTATGCGCCGTTCCAATAACGTTACCCTCTCCGTCCCGCAGAGATACGGTTTTCGTTGCTTTGTCCGCACGCACAATCAGAATATTTCCGCTGTTTCCTTTGAAAATATAATCTACGTAGGTATCTGCCGGTGACATGCTCGCGTTAAAATCCATTTCCAGACAATAGCTGCCACCAGCTATCGCCTTGGGTGACGGATTAAAAGTGGTGTCCGCCGTGAAATCATAGTTGCTTCCTACAATATAATTTTTATCCTTGCGCCATTTAATCAGGAGCGACATGACTTGATGAGTATCAGCGGCTTTATAGATATTATGTGTATATGCATAAGCATTATTGGGATATATCGTAATACCTGCCGCGCCCGGCAGCCAGTCCCGCTGTCCGCCGCTTGTATCGCCCAGACCGGTTTCCGTTGTAGCAGTATCCACCAATCGATAGGCTTCCAGAAGTTCTGTGGGGTCTAGAGACCAACTGAACTTTTTCTCCCCGAACGCTGCCGTGAGCGTCACATTCGCCGCCGGCATGGTGATGGTGATTGGATTCTGTGTTTTCTGTTCCTCCGTCAGTTCCAGCCCCTCTGCCGTCCAGCCTGTGAATTCATACCCTGCTTTCGGTGTTGCTTCCGCTTTCGCACTCGCACCCGCTTCAAACTCGCTGCCCGGCGAAGTCACTGCCGCACTGCCCATGGTATCGTCTGCTGATTTTGCCGTTACAGTATAGGTCGGGGCGGACGAGGTGTTTTCCACTGTGAGCGCAACCTCCGGATTCGCGCCGCCATCCATCACAAATGTCAGCGTGTGGCTGCCGTTTGCCAGTGCTTTCAGTGTTTCTTCTGCGATAGTATAAGTATTGCCGCTGACCGTATAATAGTCTGCCGCCAAATCAGCGCTGTCCAAGGTGATTTTTTGCAAACGGTGCGAAACCGGTGTGAGTGCAATATCCAGACTGCCGCCGTCCTTTTTGTCATAGGTCACCGTGGTTTTGTCCGCGGTAGTATCCGCCATTTTGGACGCTTTTACGTTATAAAAGCCCGCCATTGTGTTGCCGCCGCCTGGAAATAATCCTGATATATCCAGCCGTGTTAATTGTGTAACATCGTTGTTTATAAACGGTTGATTTTGCGCTAAAACTGTCAAACTCTCCGGCACCGTCCCCAAATTGCTAACAGTCTCATGTTTTGCATAGTACGCGGAATAGGTCTTATTGTTCAGGTCTACAACAAATCGCACATAAGCCGGAACCGGGTTTCCTGCCCCAAACGACTGCGCTACCTGCGTACCAATTACAGTATCGGACGCATCCACCAGATAGATTTTGCTAGTTACATGATCAAATCGCAGCCGTGCGATCGTTTTAGCAGTCCCATCTGCCAGCCCCCGCAACTCATAGCGGATATAGGATTTGCGATTATTTCCGTCATTGATAAAGTTGATGAGTTGTGATTCCACCATATAAACACCATCCGTCATCGCTACCGGATTGGGATTGATTGACGAATTCTGTGTAAAATCAAACCCTCCCCGTTCTGCATCCGCAGTCGTTGCGCTATTACTAAACCCATAACGGATTACTGTTGTGCCGCCTGTATTCGTCGCATCGGCTCCTAGTGCATTTTCACCCCCTGACCAGCAGTTTTTCAGACTTATCCCAAAGCGCGCAATAATTGTCGCTGCAGAATCACTCGTATTTTCCCGATTATCATATTCATTTCGCAACATCGCCGCATCAAACTCCGCGATTTTCTCATCCTCCGCCGCAACCGCGCCGGCGATACCGCCTAGCCCTGCCATCATCGTGCATATCATCGACAATGCCAAGACAAAAGAAAACAACCTTTTTTTCATGTTCCGTTCCATCCTTTCTCTCTGCCAGCAAACCCCTTATTGCCTGCCTTGTACTTTTGCAGTGAAGCATCATATTTGCAAATCGTTTTTCACGCAAAAACATGATTTCTTATATTATATTGTAGTGCGTCCTATTGGTAAAAGTCAATAAGCAATTTCTAAACTTTCCTCTTATTTTTGTCATAAATTGCACATTCCTATTGATACAAAAAGTAAACATTCGAACGCACATCATTTCGTAGAACACCTATTCTCCAAAGAAAAATAAAGGACGGGCGCAGGGGGCGAAAAGCGGAGGATACATTCTCGCAAGAAAAATAAAGAAGGAGGATTTTGATATAGTCAAAATCCGGAAGACATTTTTCACGAGGGAATGGGGGCTAGGAGCGGAAGATATTTGCCCCAAGAAAAATAAAGGAGGAGCTTTTTGAGCGCTACTCAAAAAGCGGAGGACATTTTCAAGGGGTAAATATCTGTAGCGACACTTTTTTTGGGGGGGGACAAATAATTTTCTCTCCAGCTCTTCTGATACACAAAATGTTTCTTTTTCCGAAAAAATTATCGTTTCTTGTGTTGCCATAGTGTCAAAATAATTGCTGCTCTTTTCCTTTTATATTGTTTGCCGCACAGATTGCCTATCTATTCCCCGTTTTTGCCTATTTTCTGTCTGCCTTTTTTATGATAAGATACTGGTAGTATAACAGCTTGTAGTAATAGGAAGGGAGAAATAAACGATGAAACATTTGAAAAAACTGCTGGCAATTTTGCTGGCAGCAGCCTGTCTGATTCCTGCCGCTGCACTGGCGGAAGGAGAATCGCAGACCACAGAGGAAATTTTGGCGAAATCGGTTGTTCTAGCACTGAATGAGCCGATTTCGCTGGTCGGAAACGCACGCGGAGGACCACGGACGGAAATCGACCTACTGAATGAATCTGTTGTACCCACAGAAGTGAACGGACGCACGCTGCTGCCCGCAGCATTTGTAGCACGACAATTCGGTGCAGTGGTGGACTGGGACGGTAAAACCTCCACGGTCACCATCTCTTATGGCGACAATCTTGCCACCATGAAATTAGGCGACCGGTTTCTGACGATGAATGGTGAAACAGTGGCATTAGATGTGCCTGTACAGACCATGTGGGACCGTACCATGCTGCCCATTCGTGTGGTAGCGGAACAAATTCTCGGCAAACAAGTTTTCTGGGACGATAAGGGACTGGTCGTCATCAGTCCCCAACCGCTGACGCTGACGGACACAGAGGTAGATGGACTATTGCAGGAAATCTGTGACCCGGCGCCGCTATCGCGCCCTTATTATAAACCCGATTCTACCACGGAAGATATCGTTGTACAAGCAGATGCGCTGCTGGAACAATGGGCGGATGAGGCATATTGGTGCGAAAATTTTGTGCCAAAAAGCTCTCCACGCGACCGGCAATATTCCCCTGTGAAAGAGTTCGGCTATGAAAACAACTGGTCCTGGACGCCCGAAAAACCGAACGAAATTCTGGACAACGCCAGTGGACTGACATTTCCGAACGAAAAATATCCCTATGAATATTTGACACTCACCACGCCGCTGGGAAAAACGGTGGAGGTTCCTGTGCTGGAATGTCATAATACAGCAATGTGCGACTATGTGTTGGTAGAAGCAAAAATCGATTATCAGAAGCAGAGTTTTCTGGAAAACGCGCTGACCACGCTCACAAACGCCTATTATCAGACAGGCGATGAACGCTATGCACGCCGCATTATCCTGTCGCTAAATCAGTGGGCGGACAATCTGCCAAACTGCTACATCACAGAGGGCTGGAACAAAAACCATCCCATTTCCGTAGAGGAAGCAGAAAAAATGGATTTTGCACGTGTAGAATGGACCAGTTCCAGCAATGGCTGTACTTATGAAATCACAAATGCACAGGTGAATGCGCTGGACGCCATTTACGATTCCCCCACCTTTGCCGCGCTGAGCGAAGAAAAGGGATTTGACGTGAAAGCACATGTGCTGGACGATTTCTACGGTGCAAAAATCACCTATATCAAGGATACCACACCGGTAGAATCGCTGCTTCTCACTAATCTACCCGCCACGTTTGACCGGTTCGGGAAACTTGCCGTTATTTTGCACCGACCTGACGTGGTGCGGTGGCTGGGCGATTACCTGAACCTGACAGTAAACGCTAATTTCAAGCGTGACAAAATGTTTCCCGAATCAGGAACCTATCATTTCTATTGTGCGCGGGAAAACCGTGATATCGCGTATACGCTGAAAACCTATTTCCGTGCTTATCCGGACGATATCGCCCAGACGGGCGACACTTACCGGAATCTGAACGAACAAATTGAGTTTCTCAGTCAGGCAATGCGCGTGGTAGATACCATTGCCTATCCCGACGGCAACATCGCCCCCTATGGCGATTGCGATACCGGTGTGGCGCTGAAACGCAATTTTTCAAAGTCTGACATTCTCCCTGCCTATGGCGTAGCACACCTTGCGGGCGGCACTTTTGATAACCAGACTGTTTGGAACATTGGCGCAATTGACACCTGCGGGCACACGCACTATGACCGCAGCAGCATTCAGCTCTATGGGTTCGGCGCGGAGCTACTGGGTGATGTGAAATATGTCCGTCCGCTGGGACGCAAATATGCCAACGACAGCACTTTTTCCCACAACACGGTTTTGGTAAACGGCAAAGACCAACCGGTGATGGTGGAGGTAGTGCCGAATCAAAACTATGGCAATGAAGGACATTGGTTCAACGGCGGCAACATCACTTTGTTTGCCGATGATGAAAAGGGCGTATCTGTCAGTGAAGTGAACAACGACTGGGCATATGACGAA
>CATIYX010000253.1 GCA_949739095.1 uncultured Clostridia bacterium
AGTTTATATGGAATTGATTCGTAATGGCGCTGCTGCAACCTTGATGGCTTCCGGTGCAACACTGCGGACAGCGTTTTGCGGCCCTTGCTTTGGAGCGGGTGACGTGCCGGCAAATAATGCGCTTAGCATTCGACATTCGACCAGAAACTTCCCCAACCGCGAAGGCTCCAAACCGGTTTCCGGTCAAATTTCTTCCGTTGCATTGATGGACGCACGTTCCATTGCGGCAACAGCGGCAAACGGTGGATTCCTGACTGCGGCAACAGAACTGGATGTGGACTATACTAATCCGACATATCATTTTGATAAAAATGTTTATGAAAACCGTGTATATCAGGGATTTGGAAAACCAGATACGTCTGCGGAACTGAAATATGGTCCTAACATTGCAGACTGGCCGGAAATGACATCTCTCAGCGATGACATTTTGCTCAAAATGGTATCTGTCATCCACGACCCAGTTACGACTACCGATGAATTAATTCCCTCTGGCGAAACCTCATCCTACCGTTCCAATCCTTTGAAATTGGCGGAATTTGCCCTGTCCCGTAAGGATCCGGCATATGTCGGGCGCGCGAAGGATGTACAGACTCTGGAGCAGAATCGCCTGAATGGAAAATCGGTCGATGACACGGAATTAAACGCAGCAGTTGCTGCGATTCAAACAAAATGTCCGGTTGATGTTGCCAAAACAAATATCGGCAGCGTCATTTATGCTGTAAAACCTGGCGATGGCTCTGCTCGTGAGCAAGCTGCTTCCTGTCAAAAGGTACTCGGCGGCTATGCAAACATTGCAAAAGAATATGCAACCAAACGTTATAGAAGCAATTTAATCAATTGGGGAATGCTTCCATTCATCACTGCGGACGATACTACTTTTGAAGTTGGCGATTTTGTCTATGTACCCGGTATCAAACAGATTGTGAAAAATGGTACGGCTACCTTCCCTGCCTATTTGGTGCGCAGTGGAAAACTTACCGAAATTCAATTGGGTCTCGGTGCGCTAACGCCGGATGAAAAGGAAATTATTGAATCCGGCTGCCTAATTAATTACTATAAAACACATTAAGTTTGCCCAAAGAACAAAACAGGGACTGCTTTCATGGTGAAGCAGTCCCATATTTTTGGAAAAATGATTTCCCTTTTGAATTTTTTCTAGCTAGTTGACAAATACTTGCAAAAAAGGTATGATGAAAGAAAACAGATGTAATGGGAGGAATGATAATGGAGACTGACAAAAGAATTGCTGTAATGATTGACGCGGATAATGTATCCCCCAAATATATCAAATATATTTTAGAGGAGATTGCCACGCACGGAACACCGACCTATAAACGGATTTATGGCGATTGGACGCAGCCACAACTTGCTTCTTGGAAAGAAAATCTGCTGGAATATTCTATTTCACCAATTCAGCAATATAGCTACACCACCGGGAAAAATTCCACCGATTCCGCTTTGATTATTGATGCAATGGACATTCTCTATTCCAACAATGTCGACGGTTTTTGTGTTGTTTCCAGTGATAGCGATTTCACCCGTCTGGTGACGCGCCTGCGTGAGGATGGTATGTATGTTGTTGGAATGGGAGAAAAGAAAACACCTCGCCCCTTTGTTGTTGCCTGCGAAAAATTTATTTATCTGGAAACCATTGCAGATGAATCCGGTACAGCAGAGGACGAACCGCGGGAATCCATTGCCCCATTGGAACCAACAGATAAAGATACTGCCTGGCTCCAAAGGGCAGTTCGTAAAATTATTATGGAAATTTCTGATGATGATGGCTGGGCATATATTGGCAATGTTGGTAACATTTTAAGCAAACGGTATCCTGATTTTGACGTACGAAACTATGGATTTCATAAGCTTACGCCGCTGCTCGATTCGCTTGGACCTTTTGAAGTTACTTCACGCCGTACTTCCAATCCGCATATTCTTCATAAATATATTCGTATGATACCGGAGGTACAGCCACAATCAAAAACGACAAATGCACGTAAGCGAAAAAAATAGATTATTTTGATTTTAAAACCATCTGAAAACAAAACAGATTTGTTTTCAGATGGTTTTACTTATATATTTCCTAAAAATTCGCATAATACAATTAGATTTCTTTTTAGGAGATAAGTCCATGAAAAAATATCTACTCTGGCTGATTCCCATTGCAGCGGGTTTCATCAATGGTTTACTTGGAACCGGCGGCGGTATTATTCTGATTTTATGTCTCAAATATGTCTTAACATTCCGAAATGAAGAAGAAAGTAAAAATCTGTTTGCCCTAACTATTGCTGCTATTTTTCCCATGTCGATTGCCAGCGCTATCATCTATGCTTTTCATGGAAACATTGCATTAAATGATCTATACCGCTATCTTCCGGGTGCAGTGGTTGGAGGACTTGCCGGTGCATTCCTGTTAGGAAAAATCAAACCAAAGCTCCTGAAAAAACTGTTTGCGGGACTGATTATTTTTGTTGGTATCCGCATGTTTTTCACATAAGGAGGCAGTATTTTTATGCAATATATTTGGGATTTTATTGCCAGCGTCTGTATTGCAGCCATGGCAGGACTGGGGATTGGCGGCGGCGGACTGTTGATTATTTATCTGACTTTGGTAAAACATATGCCACAGCTGCCGGCACAAGGAATCAATCTTTTATTCTTTTTATTTGCCAGCGGAAGTTCTTTGGTAATTCATTTTAAACAAAAGCGGATTGACTGGAAATTGCTTCTGATTCTGGCGCCCCTTGGCGTTATCGGTGCCATTGCAGGAAGCTATGTAGCCAAACTCATTTCTCCCTGGCTTATTCGCCGAATTTTTGCCGGACTGCTCATTGTTTCCGGCATTATCGAACTTTTGAAACGTGAAAAGAAAAGTACCAAAAAGCAAACGGTACAACCCTGATTCTATTTATTTTTGTTATAACACTAACCCATTATTTATAAAATAAAATTGTAATAAATAACGAAAAGGAGCTATTCATATGAATGATGACAGAAGAAAAGTCGTTCTAATTGGAACAGGTATGGTTGGCATGAGTTATGCTTATGCCCTATTAAATCAAAACAGTTGTGATGAACTGGTTTTAATTGATGTAGACCGCCAGCGTGCGGAAGGCGAAGCAATGGACCTAAACCACGGTCTTGCATTCTCCAGTTCTAATATGAAAATCTATGCCGGAGAATATAGCGATTGCCGCGATGCAGATATTGTTTGTATCTGCGCAGGCGTTGCCCAGAAATCAGGCGAATCCCGTCTTGACCTGCTGCAGCGCAACGCAGAAATTTTCCGCTCTATCATCGATCCCGTCACCCGTTCAGGCTTTGGCGGCATTTTTTTAGTGGCAACTAATCCTGTGGACATTATGACCCGTATTACCTATGCTTATTCCGGCTTTAATTCCGCGCGCGTGATTGGAACTGGAACGGCGCTTGACACCGCGCGTCTGCGCTATCTACTTGGAGATTATTTTTCTGTAGACCCACGCAATATGCATGCTTATGTCATGGGCGAACATGGTGATAGTGAATTTGTACCGTGGAGTCAGGCAATGCTTGCCACCAAGCCAATCTCTACAATTTGTGACGAATCCGGCGGGCGATTCCAGTTTGAAGATATTCAAAAATTATCGGAAGAAGTGCGCGGTGCGGCACAAAAAATTATTGCTGCCAAGCATGCCACTTATTATGGCATTGGTATGGCAATGGTACGAATTACGCGAGCTATTTTCGGCAACGAAAGTAGTATTTTAACAGTCTCTGCCATGCTGCGTGGCGAATATGGACAAAATGACATCTATGCCGGCGTTCCGTGTATTGTAAACCGAAATGGTGTTCAAAAAGTGCTTTCCCTCACCCTCACTAAGAAAGAATTACAGCAGTTTTCTTCCTCTTGCGAAACATTAAAAAGCTTTTATCAAGACCTTAACATTTAAATCAGAAAACAAATCCGCCGTAGCTTGAGATACAAGTTATGTCGGATTTGTTTTTATGAGCCGTCTTCCAGCAGCTTTCTTATAATTGGATTCTGTCTGATAGTGTATCGCCAAAATCTCCCTAACACTATATAAAATAAATTTTTGGCATTTGCTGCTTTGAAATTTTTTCTGGTTTATGATATACTAAATACTATAAACATCGTATTTCCTTTTGTTAATATTATTTTTATATGAGCCGATGGAAAAGGAGGAGCAGCCATATGAAACTATTTCATAAGTATTGGAAAAAGTACTGGCTTCCATTTTCGTTTGCTGTTCTCTGTGTTTTTGGAGAGGCAGTATGCGACTTGCTCCAACCAACGATTATGTCCCATATTATTGATGATGGCGTTGCCATTGGTCATCTTCGGACCATTTGGCGGCTTGGCGCTTTGATGCTCTTTGTCATTGGCATTGGTCTATGTCTTGCCGTCACACGCAATTATGTTTCCAGTAATGTTTCGCAGCATTTTGGTGCCGATCTGCGCCTTGACCTCTATCGAAAAGTTATGTCGCTTTCTCTGACCAGTGCAGATAAATTCGGCAGCGGTTCACTCATTACTCGCATTACAAATGATGCCGCTCAGATAACGCAGTTTATCCATGGTCTCATGCGTATTTTTGTGAAATCTCCCCTCACCTGCATTGGCAGCATTATTCTGGCAATCATACTCAATCCGCGTCTTAGTCTCATTTTATTCGGCGCAATCCTTATTGTTGCCACACTAATTATTATCAGTATGAAATTAAGCTATCGACGCTATTCTA
Organism: uncultured Clostridia bacterium; assembly: GCA_949739095.1. Taxonomy (GTDB): domain Bacteria; phylum Bacillota; class Clostridia; order RUG12999; family RUG12999; genus JAAWTG01. The sequence continues at coordinate 4,743 of CATIYX010000253.1, forward strand.
AAGTCCAATATGCAATGGATAACGTAAATACAACTGTGCAGGAGTATTTACTTGGCGTGCGTCTCGTAAAAGTTTTTGGCATGGCAACGCAGGAAGAAGCGCGCTTTGGCAGTGTGAATGAAACGCTGACACAGACTAATATTTCTGCACAACGAGTTAATACCGTTTTTTCGCCGCTAATGTCACTCGCCATTAATATCGGAATCGCAGCTGTTATCTATGCCGGTAGCCTGATGTTTCAGGTCAATATGGTTCATGTTGGACAAATCATCGCGTTCACTAACTACATGGCACAGATTTTAGGCTCTCTCATGCATATCACCAATATGTTTAATAACTTTGTGCGCACACGTGCATCTGCCAGCCGTATTGAAGAAGTTTTTGCACAGCAGGATAATCTATCGCAAAATTTTGATACGACCGCAAAACAGCAGGATGGAATTTCTTTTGAACATGTTTCATTTTCCTATCCGCAAAGCGGTTCTCTACCTGCCCTGCAAGATATCCAATTTCATTTGAAACGCGGTGAGACGCTGGCGGTCATTGGTCCGACTGGTTCCGGAAAATCTACGTTGGTTTGGCTTTTACTGCGTTTTTATGACCCGCAGGCAGGTACCGTTCGTCTGAATGGAAAAGATATTCGCAGTATGGACCCTGCTGAACTGCGAAAAAAAATCTCTGTCGCTCCGCAGCAAAGTATGCTGTTTTCCGGTACAGTCGCTGATAATATTCGGTTTGGTAATTCCAGTGCGAACCGTCAGGAGCTGATACAGGCTGTTAGCGCTGCGCAGGCGCATACGTTTATCGCACAAATGCCACAGCAATATGAAAGTATATTGGGACAAAATGGCGTCAATCTTTCCGGCGGACAAAAGCAGCGCCTTTCTATTGCACGAGCCGTTTTAAAGAATGCTGATATTTTGATTCTGGACGATTCCACCAGCGCTCTTGATGCGGTAACAGAGGCACGCGTACGTCAGAATTTAAAACACTATAAGGAAGAACAAACCGTATTGCTTATTACACAGCGTATTGGAACTGCTATGGGTGCTGACCATATTTTGGTGCTGGACGATGGTAGGATGGCAGGATTTGGAACTCATGCAGAATTAATGGAGACCTGTGAGACCTATCGTGATATCTACCATTCTCAAATCGGAGAGGAGGCTGAATCTCATGGCTAAATCTACTCCGCAAACAGAAGTTGCCATTCCGCACATGGGTGGAGGTCGCGGTGGTGCCGGACGCTTTAAACCGACAGAAAAACCAAAGAATGCTCTGCATACGCTTTTCCGGCTGCTTCGCATTTATTTGAAACAATGGAAATACATATTAGTTGCCATTGTTTTAACGCTAGTATCTACCTTATTATCTTTGGCGGTACCACTGTTGATAGGGCGTGCGGTCAATACATTTGATATTGCTTCTACTACGATAGATACACCGCTACTCAGTCGTATCCTTGCAGCTTTAACGGCTGCTTATCTGGCAAATTGGCTTGTGACCACTCTAAATGGCTGGATGATGGCGGGTGTTTCTCAAAATCTCGTCAGATCTATGCGTCAGACACTATATAAAAAATTGCAAAATCTGCCGCTGAAATTCTATGATACCCACCCACACGGCGACACCATGAGCCGTATCACCAATGATATTGACAACATCAGCAGCACCATTGCACAAGCAACAACAGAACTATTTTCCAGCATTTTAAATATTACCGGTTCGTTAATAATGATGCTGGTGCTGAGTATTCCGCTAACTTTGGTTGCTCTGATTTCTATTCCGTTGGTACTGCTGCTGACGCGCTCTATCGCCTCCCGCAGCCGCTATAATTTCACACAGCAGTTCCGTTCAATGGGGACGCTGGGCGGTTTAATTGAGGAAAGTATTTATGAATTGAAAATGGTGAAAGCGTTTCATAAAGAGGCGGATATGATTACTAAGTTTGCACAATTAAATGATGAATTGCTCCATTATTCTGTCAAAGCGCAGATATGGTCCGGGCTGTTGATGCCACTGATGAATGTGATTAACAACATCAGTTTCGGCTGTGTAGCCTGTGCCGGCGGTCTGCTCTCCATTCGAGGTATTATTTCCGTTGGAACCATTGCCAGTTTCATCACCTATTCTAAACAATTTGGACAGCCTCTCAATAATATTGCTGGTATGTTCAATTCCATTCAGTCCGCTTTAGCAGGAGCAGAACGTGTCTTTGAAATTATGGATGAATCGGAGGAACCACTGGATAGTTTAACACCTGTTGCATTGAATCAACCAGAAGGCGCCGTATCTTTTGAACATGTTTCCTTTTCTTACGCGGAAAATAAACCGGTTCTGAACGATATCAGTTTTCAGGTCGCTCCCGGTCAGGTCATTGCACTTGTCGGAGAAACAGGCGCAGGCAAAACAACAATTGTCAATCTTCTCACCCGCTTTTATGACGTTACTGGCGGCAATATCCGTATTGATGGCGTAGATGTTCGGGATTTTAGACGTGAAACGCTTCGACACTGCTTTTCCGTTGTGTTGCAGGATACTTGCCTATTCACCGGTACCATTGCTGAAAACATCCGCTATGGCAATCCCAATGCTTCTGATGAAGAAGTTCAAAATGCAGCAAAACTTGCCCATGCGCATTCTTTTATCTCCCGGTTACCGCTGGGATATCAGACAATGGTTTCTGGCAGCACCGACAATCTAAGCCAGGGGCAGCGGCCACTTTTGGCAATTGCCAGGGCATTTCTTACCAATGCTCCCATTTTAATCTTGGATGAAGCGACCTCCAGTGTGGATACCCGGACGGAAAAAAATATTCAGAAAGCAATGCTGCATTTAATGGAAGGTCGTACCAGTTTTTTGGTTGCGCACCGTCTTTCCACCATTCGCGATGCCGACCGTATCATGGTGATTGGTGACCAGCACATTTTAGAAAGCGGCACACACGAAGAATTAATGCGGCAAAAAGGGCATTATTATACTATGGTGATAAGCCAAATGGGATTGACGGAACTATCATAACTATTAACATAAAACACGCCTTACAGTCTATGTAAGGCGTGTTTTTTCATTAGAACTAAATAAGGTTTCTTTTCAACTCTTTCAATACTTCATATATCTTCGTATATTACTGTATTCGTTCCAAAAAAGAGGTAATTCCTTCATGGATATCTGAAAAAGTTTTATCAAAATTTCCAGTATACCATGGGTCTGCAATATCCCGCGGACAATCTGAAAAATCCAGCAAACGGTATACTTTTTTCTCCGGATCTCCACCAAAAATACGTAGAATTGACCGTATATTGGCAGTTTCCATCCCTAAAAAATAATCATAGTCCGCATAATCCGCTTTGGAAAGCTGCACCGCCGTTTTGCCTACTGTGGAAATACCAAGTTCGGCAAGTTTTTTTCTGGTTCCGATATGCGGCGCATTTCCTAATTCTTCTGTGCTTGTTGCAGCGGAACAAATAAAAAATTCTTTCTCTCTGCCTCGTTTTTGTACGATATCTTTCATCAAAAACTCTGCCATCGGCGAACGGCAAATATTACCAAGACATACAAACATCACTTTATACATCGTTTTTCCTTCCCTTTTTCTTCTATTTGCAACTATTTTTATTTAAACCGTTTCAGCTTACGGATACATTTCTGATATACGATATTGTCCTCATGGCTAAAATGTTCTTCACAGAAATAATCCAATGGAAACCACTGTACAGCGCTATTTTCATAAACATTCTTCTTTAATAGCTGGGTCTCGTCGCATATAAAATAATACGAAACGGAAAAATGTAAATGCGGACTCACTTGTTTTCCATTTTTCTCATGCCTTCCCACAGGAAAAATATCCAGCGTGGCAAATTCCTGTGACAGTGGCATGAGTTTTTTAATACCTGTTTCTTCCCTGACTTCCCGCGCCGCAACCTGAAGCAAATTTTCCTCTCCGTCCGCATGACCGCCGCTCCAAGACCAAGTTTTGCGTAAATTGTGATATACCAATAACGCCTTGGAACATTCCGGATTTACCACAAATCCTGAACTGGTGATGTGTGCAGTGCTGTTTTCCCGAAACAAAAGCTTCTTTTGAAACAATTCTGCTGCTTGCAGCATTACTGCACGGTCAGCTTCCTCCTGTTCCGTTTCGGGCTGATAATGTTCCAACTGTCTGATAAAGTCCCATTCCATGTGCTTTTTCACCGCCACCTCTCTTATTTTTAGCAAATTCTTGGTAGTCCTTCTCCATATAATTCTGAAATAATCCGTGAACCACCAATTGCCGTTTTCATAAAGACCGCACTTTCCTGTCGTCGGCACACATTCCCAATTATGGCAGCATTCGCACCGTATTTGGCATTTCGCATACATTCTAGTGCTGTCTCTGCATCTTTTCTGCCTACGACTGCCACCATTTTCCCTTCGTTGCCCATATAAAGCGGATCCAGTCCCAGCACACCGCAAAAACTCTGCACAGCCGCTGAAACAGGAAGTCTCTGCTCTTCCAATTCTATAGAATTGCCACTTGCCATAGCAAATTCATGCAAAATAGTTGCCAAACCGCCGCGCGTTACATCGCGCATTGCTTTTACCTGCACTCCACTTGCCAGCAAAGCATTCACCATTTCTCCCAGCGGGGCACAATCGCTGACGATTTGATTTTCAATCCCCATCCGTGCGCTCATAATAGTAGCATGGTGGTCTCCCAACTGACCCGAAACCAAAATTACATCACCGACAGAGCAGTTTGCCGCACCAAAATTTCTATCCTCCGGCACAAACCCAACACCGGCGGTATTGATATAGATACCACCTTTTCCCTCAATTACTTTGGTATCACCGGCAACAATCATAACGCCTGCTTC
>CATIYX010000254.1 GCA_949739095.1 uncultured Clostridia bacterium
CGGAGGCGTTAGCGCAATCATTCCGACGCAGCCAACAGTACACTCTCAGCCGACAGCACAGCCACAGCCAACGCCATCTGTGGATTTGCCGTTTGCGGATATGAAGGACGCGCAATGGGCAATACCTTATGTAGAGAAGCTCAAAGAAACGGGGGCGATTTCCGGAGACCAAAACGGGCAGTTCCATCCCAATGCGGCGGCGTCCAGAGAAGAATTTGTAAAAATTCTGGTATGTGCGCTGGGAGAAAATGTAGACATAGAAACGACCGTAATGCTGCCTTTTGCAGACGTGGAAAGAACGGCATGGTATTATCCGTATTTGGTAAAAGCATATGAAATGAATTTGATTCAAGGCGTATCAGAAATAGAATTTGGTGTTGGACAAACGATTAGCCGTCAGGATATGGCAACCGTTATTTTCCGGCGGATTAGCACGGGACAGGAGGAGGCGGCGGCAAATGTATTTGCGGACAGCAGTCAAATTGCAGACTGGGCAAAAGAAGCGGTGAGTTACCTGAAAGCAGCTGGTATACTCAGTGGCGATGAACAGGGAAATTTCAATCCGTGGAATGCCACCACCAAAGCAGAAATAGCGAAGGTAGTTTGTTCCATTTTAGAGCAATGATACAGGGAACCGTGGCAGGGCGGCAAATGCTGCCCTGCATGGAAAAGGAGGATTTTTTAGATGGGCAAATATAGATTTGGCGTGCTGCTGCTGGCTGTCGGCATGATGTTTTCTTCCATGGGCGTTTTAGCGGAAGAGCTGCAAGTGCAAATGCCGGAGGGAACGGTGGCAGTGCGGGCTGACGGCGAACCGCTGACGATTGAAAATGCGACAAGCAACGCTGAGCTAAATGCGGCGATTCGCGCACTGAGCGATGAAGAATATGAAGAAGCCATGCGGACTTATCGCATTGACCCCATGCGTTTTCGCAATGGACTAACAAATGATAGCAAATTTGATGGACTGCCGGACGAAACATTTTTCGGCACATGGGATGGTGAAAAATGGACGCAGGGACCCACGCTGAACTATGAGTATGTGGACAAAAACAGTCCCGATTTGTCGGCCGTGGAAGCGGCGGCAAAAGCCGGTGACTATGCGCTGGCAAAACAGGAATGGCTGAACTATGCCCGTGCGGTGGAAAGTTACCGCGTGCGTCCTGTTTTGGGTAGCGGCGACCGGCAACAGAACTTGACAGCAGATTTAATGTATGACCGCGTATATTGGAACCGCAACTCCAATGCAAAACTGGTGGATGTGAAGACGATAGGAAATGAAGAAGCAGATGTGGAAATTGATTTAAACAATGTTGTTTCCTATATTAAGGACGCATCGGCGCAAGAGGTAACATTCTATTTGGCGGCAGTTTATAAGGATGGCTCCCGTGCGGAATTTGACAGCCGTAATAAAGAGGGCGGCAAGGGTCCTGTGATGGAGATTACTTCCAATGGTTCGACGAGACGGTTCTATCCGACAAACGATGCGACCATTTCAGGCGATGGATTGAAAGAAAAAACAGCAAGCAAACGTAAAAAATATGGTTTGGAAGATACACTGCAACTGGAAGAAAGCGTGAGCAGCATTGGAGAAGCGCGTATCAATGTGAATGAATGTAACTGTGATGATGCGGCATCTCCGCTGCATACCAGGGACTGCCAGATTGTGAATGATGACACCAAACGAACCGTTATCAAGTTCAAACTGGATGGGGCGATTGCAGCGGACGAGGATGTGACTAATGCAACGCTGCGTCTGCATGGTAAAAATGCGTCCGGCGAAGGAACCATGAAGTTTTTGGTTCTTGTCACAAAAGAAAATCTGGAAAGTGACGCGACTAAAATTCCGTGGTCGGAAGAATCTATGGACTGGTGGTGGAACCAGACACTTTCCGGTTCTGACTCTGATATTGAAAAGAATTTTTCCAGACATATTGTTGCGAACTACAATGGACGTTCTTTTTCCAGTTGGTGTAAGCCCAGTGGAACAACACGCCGGTTCCGTGATGAATATAACCGCTTTGTAGGCAATATTGATACTTTTGTTCAGGAATATCAATGGGATAGTTCGCGCAAGGAAGAATATGCTGAGAGGGCTGTGCGGGACTTATATGCGATGGCGCTGCAAATTGGAACGGTTAGTATCAGTAACGACACCTATGGCGGCGGCAAACATGCAAGAAACCGTTTGGATATTGGAGCAAGAACGCCGAATTTGGTGAAAGTCATCAAACGGCTGGTAAATTGCGAGGCAATGACGCCGGAGGCCTATACGATTTTGACAAAATTCTGCTGGCGGCAAGGTTATGCGACCAGCGGATGGATTACTGCAAGCGGCAACTGGGGCGGATATGAAGAAACAGCAAACTATGCGGTTGCATGTGAATTTCCGGAATTTGTGCAATCGCCACAGTGGGAAAAGACTGTTTTGGAATATCTTGAAAAGACAGCAACATCCTATGTGATGGATGATTTAACCTGTACAGAAGTGCCGCTGCAATATGCGTCTGTGGCAAAGGGAACGATTACGGCGTTTGAGGATATTCAAAAAGAAATCGGTTCGGAAAGACCACCCTATACGGAGGCTGTGGCGGATGCGCTGCACAATATTCAACGTTACACCATGTATTCCAGTGGTCCCGGTTACCGTGACCATCAGCAGGCTGATTCTGCACAGCATACGCGTTCCTATGCAAGCGGGTTTATGACAGAAGCAGTACAGTTCAACGACCCGGAACTGCTCTACGCAGCAACAGACGGTAAAAAAGGGCAGGCGCCGCCCTTTACTTCCATCATTTTCAAAACAGGAAAGAAAGTCGCTATGCGAACAGGCTGGGATGCAAACGCAAACTATTTGTTCACACAAATGGATGGCGGCATATCTTCCCATGGTCAACAGGACGACCACGCCATTTCTCTGTTTGCTTATGGAAAATATCTCATTGCAGATACCTCCTATACAGGTGCACAGGGAGCGGCAAATACTTGGTTGCAAGGCACATGGGGACATAGCACGGTGATTATTGACGACAAAAACCAGAAAGCATATGGAGCGACCCAATCAGGCACCATCAATGAATGGGGTTCAAACAATCACTATGATTTCTATAGTGGTACCACGCCCAACTATTCCAATGCGGGCGTGACACCAACACGGGAAATTTTGTTTGTTAAGCCCGGTTTTTGGATTTTGTCCGACTATCTGGTGCCAGACGATATGAATGTTGCACACACCTATGAACAGCGGTGGATTATGATGCCGGATGCGAATATGAGTATTGACGAAGGGACAAACATCACACGTTCCAATTATGACGATGTGAATATTCAAGTCGTTCCGGTCGCTTCCTCTACCTATGATAGTGTTGGAATTGAAGACGGCATGATGGGCGGCGGAACAGGTTCTCTCACCAGCACACAATACGTAGATTATGAAAAAACGCAAAAAACAGGCATTCAGACCTATAACACAATTTTGTATCCGGAAAACGTTGGGCAGAATCATGAAATTAAAACAAAACCGCTGGCTGTTGGAAATGTGCAAAATGAAGGTGCAAGCGCATTCCAGTTCACCGTGCAGGATACCAATACAGGGTCATTAATGGACGCAAGTTATTATTTACTGCATGACAAAACGCAGCGGGCGGAGCGGACATTTGGTGATTATACCTTTAACGGACAGATGGCATATGTAGAGAAAACCAACGGAGAGCTTTCCGGCATTATGCTGCGCGATGTGGCAAATGCGGAAGAAGGGCTGAAGCTGACAGACAATATTGATGGGCGAACCTTGGTGCAAACCACGGTACCTATACAGGATTTGAGTATCCGTTATAATGGAGATAGAGTGGAAATCCAAACCCATCAGGATATTTCCAAAGATGCAAGAACTGTTACCATTCGCGGTCTGGAAACGGAAGGGTTGAATTTCTATGCGCCGTATACCGTACAGGAACTGAAGATAGATGGTACGATTTATAAAAAAGGAACTGATTTTAAACAAAGTGGTACAACGGTTTATTTTGGCGAAAAATTTATGGATGGCGAAGCAGTGAATCCTACGCCAACACCTAAGCCGACTTATTCTGCACCGCAGCATGGCGGCGGTGGCGGAGGTGGAAGCGCAACGGTAAAACCGGTGGTGACACCTGCACCAATAGGGACTACGGAGCCTACACCAACAGCAAATCCGGTGCCGGGACCGAATGTAACGCCTACGCCGATGGCAACACCGAACTTGTCAAGTTTGGAAGGGCATTGGGCAAAAGATGAGATTGGTACGCTGGTGGAAAAGAAAGTTGTCAGTGGCAATGAAAAAGGAGAGTTGAATTTGCAGGGAACCATGACTCGTGCGGAATTTTTGGCAATGGTTCTGCGAGGAATGGGTACGGAAATCATTTCTTATGCAGGCGGCTTTGTCGACGTATCCGCGGACGCGTGGTATGCGGACATCATGCAGACCGCCTTTGATAAAGGTATCATTGTGGGAGATGGCAATGGTGTGAATCCCGAAGGAAATATCACGCGGGAGGAAATGGCAAAAATTTTGGTTGAAATCTATGGACAGCTCGGAGCAGAAGAACAACCGTCGACAGCGACAGCAACAATTTCGGATGCGGCACAAATCAGCGAATGGGCGAAAGTATATGTAGAAAAAGCCTATGCACTGGGATTGCTCAGTGGAATGCCCGATGGAAGATTTGCACCGAAGGAAAACATGTTGCGGGAACAAGGCATGGTCGCGATATACCGTATTTTAGATAAGACAGGTCGGCTGTCATAATGATAAAACAAAGGCGTCTGCCCCTTTTGGGTAGGCGCTTTTGCTTTTGTAAAGACAATCGCCTATTACCTCAAATGGAATGGAGTGGGTACATAAATAATGTCCGTCACAGTGCCAAGTATGAATTGCGTCAGATAATAAAAATTATATTATTAAAGATGAGATAACTTTTTTCAAGGGATAATTTGATGTTTTTTAATTATTTATGAATAATAAGCTAAAATCTTGTATTTTCCACCATTGTATGATAGAATAAAATAAATTTCAACTACGCAGGAGGTGGAAATATGTATAACAAGCATTTGGAAACATTTATTTGTGTTGCGGATTTAGGCAGCTTTTCAAAAGCGGCTGACGCACTGTACATCTCCTCTACCGCTGTAATAAAGCAAATAAACCTTTTAGAACAAGAACTAAATCTGCAGCTTTTTGAAAGAACGCACAGAGGAATTGCTTTAACAAAAGCCGGACGTTCTATTTACGGCGACGCAAAATATTTAATACAATATTCGAAAGATTCACTTACCCGAGCACAAAACGCAATGCAGAGCGAGGAAAAGATTATCCGAATAGGAAGTTCGCTGATGACGCCCTCACAATTCATCCTTGAATTGTGGCCGAAAGTCAAAAAGCGATGCCCTGATATTAAGTTTCAGATAGTACCTTTTGAAAATACTCCAGAAAATGCGCGTGAAATTCTTGCTAATCTTGGCGCGAATATTGATATTGTATCAGGGTGGTTTGATGAAGGTTTTTTAGGAAGTCGCGGCTGCTGCGCTTTGAAGTTGGAAGACGAACCTATAAGCTGCGCTTTGTCAATCAATCACAGACTTGCCTTTAGGGAAAAGCTTAATATATCAGATTTATACGGTGAAAATGTTATGCTGATAAAACGCGGCTGGAACAAGCACACTGACGCTATACGTGATGAACTTTGGTCAGAACACCCGCAAATAAACATAATTGATGTGCCATTTTTCAATGTTGATGTGTTTAACCAATGCGAAAGCAGCAACGATATTTTAATAGGCTTCGGCAAATGGGAAAACGTCCACCCATTACTTAGAATTGTCCCAATTGAATGGGATTACGCTATTCCGTTCGGCATCTTACATTCACCTGCACCATCCGAACCTGTCTCCGAATTTTTAGAAGCCGTATCAAATATATACAATAAATAACGCGGAACCGCTTAAATAGGCGGTTCTTTTTTTTGTGTAAACCTTTTCGTTATAACTGATAAACTAAACGGTACTTCTGTTCGAATATAAGCTGTGCTACAATGTAATTAAAGAAAGCGGGGAATAAATATGAACAATTTTATTTTTGAAAACAGCACAAAAGTATGTTTTGGCAAAGGATGTGTAAAAGAATTTCTTGCCTGCAAGCTGAAAAGCTATGGAAATAATATAATGCTTGCCTATGGAGGCAACTCAATCAAGCAAAACGGCATTTATGATGAGATAAAAGCTATTCTTGAAAATGAGGGCAAGAATATCATTGAATTTTCAGGCATTATGCCAAACCCGACCTATAAAAAAGTTTTAGAGGGCGCTAAACTTGCAAAGGAAAACAGCATTGATATTATCTTGGGAGTCGGCGGCGGTTCAGTTATGGATTGCTGTAAGGCGGTATCGTTGGCGGCAGCGTATGACGGCGACATTTGGGAGGATTATTGGGAAAAAGCCGGAGTAATCTATTTTGAACCTGTTCCGCTCGGCGTAATTGTAACGGTTACAGGAACAGGAAGCGAATGTAACGGTGGTGCGGTAATCACGAATGAGGACAAGAAAACTAAAACAGGGCGCGATTACCCAAAATGCAACCCAAAATTTGCGCTTATGGATCCTGAATATACTATGAGTGTTCCGAAACTGCAAACCGCGTCGGGCGGATTTGATATTTTATCGCATATAATGGAAACTTATTTTAGTAAAACAGACGAGGACAATGTTTCGGACGATATTTCCGAAGCTCTTATGAAAAGCGTAATCAGGAATTTGCCAAAAGTGCTTGAAAACCCGAATGACTATACTGCAAGAAGCAATCTGATGTGGGCGGCGACAATGGCTGAAAACAGAATTATCAAGCTCGGCAAGGCTTGCGATTTTCAGGCACATCAAATTGAACATCAGCTCGGCGCTTATACAGACTGTAATCACGGTTGCGGATTAGCGGTTATTCACCCGTCATATTATCGTCATATTTATAAAGACGGAATTTGTAAATTTGTTAAATTTGCAAGAACTGTATGGAATATTCCGACAGAAGGCAAAAATTCGGACGAAGTCGCTACGCTTGGCATACAGGCATTGGAGGATTTTATAAAAAAAATCGGACTTCCGACAACGCTTCGTGAGCTTGGAATGGAGGATAAAGAAATGCTGCCCGATATAGCCGCCTCGTGTAATATCGCGCCAGGTAGCTACGGTAATATGAGCAAAGATTTGATTTTAGAAATATTGAATGAATGTTTTTAAGGAGGATAGTTCAATGGAATTTGTAACATTAAACAATGGCGTCAAAATGCCGCTGGCAGGCTTTGGAGTATTTCAAGTGCCGGACAGCGAAGCGTGTGAAAAGGCAGTGCTTGACGCAATCGAAAGCGGTTATCGCCTGATTGATACTGCGGCAGCATATATGAACGAGGAAGCCGTCGGAACGGCAATCAAGAAAAGCGGCGTACCGCGTGAAGAACTGTTTATCACAACAAAATTGTGGATACAGGATACAAGCTATGAAGGCGCGAAAGCAGCGATTGAAGTCTCGCTGAAAAAGCTCGGGCTTGAATATCTTGACTTGTACCTTATTCATCAGCCTATGGGCGACTATATCGGCGCATACCGCGCTATGGAAGAAGTCTATAAGGTTGGTGGATTGAAAGCAATCGGTATTTGTAATTTCTATCCTGAGCGTCTTGCGGATTTTTGCGAAACAGTAGAGATTATGCCTATGGTAAATCAAATTGAATTGCACCCTTTCTTCCAACAGCAAAAGGCACTTGATTTGATGAAAGAATACGGTGTTGTCCCTGAAGCGTGGGGACCGTTTGCGGAGGGGAAATATGGGATATTCACGCACCCTGTCTTAACAGAAATCGGCAAAAAGTATGGAAAAACTGCAGCACAAGTTGCTTTACGGTGGAATGTGGAACGCGGAGTGGTGGTAATACCTAAGTCCGTTCATAAGGAGCGAATGGAGCAGAATTTTGATATTTGGGATTTTGCCCTGACAAGTGAAGATATGAAACAAATTGCAGCGCTTGACACAGGACACAGCGAGATTGTAAATCACTATGACCCCAATTTTGTAAAAATGTTACATGGAATGAAAATACACAATTAAATATAATTCAATGAAGAAAGGAAGAAAAACAATGAAAAAGAATTTTATCACAGGATTTATTTCAGGCGCAATTGCGTTCACAATGGTAGGCGCATTTGCAGCGAATATGGTAACAGCACCAAACACCTATCCCGTACAGTTTGATGGAAAAAATGTCAGCATTGAGGGATACAATATTGATGATTATTCCTATTTTAAATTACGCGACATTTCTAAAATAGTTGGGGGCTTTGGTGTGGATTTTAAGGACGATACCATTGTTCTGACTTCTGAAAATAGAGGACTTACCATAAAGGACGAGGGTATGTTCTCATCGGGCGGTACAGTAACAGAGCCGATAGAGGGAGAATTTGACGCTACAACAAATTGGCTTGATTCTACACGCAAGGGCAACACTGCGCACATAGACCACGCAAATGTACTTTATCAGATACCCGAAAATGAAACAGGCTTGCCGATGGTATTCCTGCACGGCTACGGTCAGTCACGTATGGGCTGGATGACAACTCCCGACGGACGCGAGGGTTGGTCAACATCATTCCTCAGAAAAGGACACAGCGTATTCCTTGTAGACCAGCCACGCAGAGGGGAAGCGGGTTCAACGGCTGCAATGACAAATGACGGCATTGATACTTGGTCGGCAGAATCAAAGGAATATATGCCAGGCGATCAGGCGTGGTATACACATTTCCGTATCGGACGTACGGCTCCCGAACGCTATGACGGTTCGCAGTTTCCTGAGGGTGCAGAAGCGCAAAATCAGTTCTTCCGTCAAATGACGCCGAACACAGGCAGCTTTGATATGGAAGTGAATGTAGCGGCTATGAATGAAGTTATGAAAGATGTTAAGGCAAAGACAGGTAAAAAGAGTATTTATGTAACACATTCTCAAGGCGGCAGAGTCGGCTGGGATGTTGATACTGAAAATGTTGCGGCAATCGTCGCAATAGAGCCGGGCGGCACTCCTGAAATCGGTTCGGAGCAGTACAAGAAATTCCTTGATGCGAAAATTCCTATGATTATTTATTTCGGTGATTATATTGATAATGGTCCTGAGGATATTCAGTCAACAGATTTTTGGAAGAATGTTAGAGATGCGGCAGTTGCGTTTGCCGACAGCTACAACAAAGACGGCGGCAACTGTACCGTTATCAATCTTCCTGACATTGGAATGACAGGTAATTCACACTTTATGTTCCAAGAGAAGAACAGTGAAGAAATCGCACAGCACGTTGAAAACTGGATTAAAGAAAATGTGAAGTAATTCGGAGGAATGAAATATGAAAGTAGCTTTAGTAAATGGCAGTCCACATAAAGCAGGCTGCACATATACAGCTCTCAGCGAGGTGGCAAAAACGCTTAACGAAGAAGGCATAGGAACAGAAATCTTTTGGATAGGAACAAAACCGCTTGCGGGCTGTATTGCTTGTAAAAGTTGCGTGAACACAGGTAAATGTGTATTTAATGATACAGTAAATGAATTTAAAGAAATCGCAAAAGACTGTGATGGATTTGTGTTTGGTTCTCCTGTGCACTATGCAGGAATGAGCGGAGCTATGACCTCATTTATGGATAGATTATTCTATTCTGATTTTGGTAACGCAAATCGAACATTTTATATGAAGCCTGCGGCGTGTGTTGTATCAGCGCGCCGTGCAGGAACAACCGCTACTTTTGACCAGATGAATAAGTATTTTACTATTCAGGAAATGCCTGTTGTTTCATCTCGGTATTGGAATATGGTACACGGAGCGGAGTCAGAGCAGGTTGCAGAAGATAAAGAAGGATTATACACAATGCGTGTGCTCGGACGCAATATGGCATTTATGCTAAAATGTAAGGAAGCCGGACTAAAAAACGGGGTTGAACTTCCAAAACGAGAGGAAGCGGTGTTTACTAATTTTATAAGATAATAAGATAATAAGATAATAAGATAATACGGAGGCGGCAATGAATATTAAGAAATTATACGTTTTGGTATTGGTGACAGCGATTCTTACCGCCCTGAATATTACAGTGTGTGCGGCAAAAGCGGAACTGAAAATTGAAAATGAGAAAATAAATAATAATATGATTACCTATACGGTTTCATCAAGTGAACCGCTTTCGGGTGCGCTTATATGTGCGGTATATGACGATGACGGACTGCTTAGCGGTGTAAATACAAAAAAATATGAAACCTCGTCACAAGTGCTGGAAATAAGCATAAACGCAGATTTTGAAAAAGGAATGAGTAAGATATTTTTTTGGAACTCTCTTGACGGTATGCAGCCTTGGGCAAAGAGTGTAACTTCAGAGTGGAATAAAGAGTTTAGTGCTTATACAGGTGATACTAAAATATCAGACGTAATAAACGACCCGTGTTTTAACGATTACGGCAGATTGATTTTTCCTGTAAACAGCGGATATTACAGCGGCGACACTTTGAAAAATCTTAGATTGACTTGGTATAACTATATTGACCCCGATAAAACTATCGAAATTACAAATTACTTAAAAGCACAGGCTGTCAATGGTGAAACCATATTCTATGATATTTATACCGAAGCAGAAAAAGCGGCTGATTCCGAAAAAAGAAATACGGGACTGTTCTTTTTCAAGGGAAATCTGGGAGAAAAGTTTGCCGTATGCAATTCAGGAGGAGGATTTGCCTATGTAGCCGCTATGCACGACAGCTTTCCTCACGCATTGGAGCTTAGCAAACAGGGATATAATACTTTTGCTCTGATTTACCGTCCCGGCTGGGAAACAGCTTATGAGGATTTAGGACGCGCAATATCTTTCATTCTGGATAATGCCGATGAATTAGAGGTAGATACAGACGGATATTCCTTATGGGGCGGCAGCGCAGGAGCAAGAATGGCGGCGACATTGGGAAATGAAAACTATCTTCAACAGTATTCTAAGAGAACCGATATTCCGCAGGCTTCGGCAGTTATAATGCAGTACACAGGCTATACGGACACTTCCGCAAATGACGCTCCGACCTATGCTTGTGTCGGAACAAATGACGGTATTGCAAGCTGGCGTACTATGCAAAATCGGTTGAATACTCTTACTGCTTCTTACGGGATTGCAACCGAGTTCCATTCGTATGACGGTCTGACTCACGGTTTTGGTCTTGGTAGAGGAACAGTAGCTGAAGGCTGGATTTATGACGCAGTGAGATTTTGGGAGGAAAATGTAAAATGAGTAAAAAGGTTTTAATTCTTTCGGGCAGTCCGAGAAAGGGCGGCAATTCGGATTTATTATGTGATGAATTTATGCGCGGAGCGCAGGAAAGCGGCAATGACGTTGAAAAAATTTTTGTCAGGGACAAAAAGATAGGTTATTGCACTGCCTGCTATTATTGTCGTGATACAGGAAATGGTTGCGCGATAAAGGACGATATGGCAGAAATTCTTGACAAAATGCTTGCGGCAGATGTAATCGTTATGGCAAGTCCCGTTTACTTCTATTCCATAGATGCACAGATGAAAACAGTGATTGACCGCACTGTTGCAAAATGGCGGGATATCAAAAACAAAGAATTTTATTACATTATGTCCGCTGCAGAAAATAGCAACACTGCAATGGATTGCACGCTGGAATGTTTTAGAGGGCTTGCAGTTTGTCTTGACGGGTCAGTGGAAAAAGGAATTATCTATGGAACAGGCGTATATGAAGCGGGAACAATAAAAAATACACCTGCATTTAAAGAAGCATATGAGATGGGATTAAATGTATAGGAGGAATTTGAGAATGAAAAAATTATTATCCATTTTAATGATATTAGTATTTGCAATGTCGTTGATGACCGGCTGTTCAGCAGCGGAAAATAAAGCGACAACAACAGAGAACTTTATTCTCACAATGCAAATCGGCAATTCGATAATGAACGTAAACGGTGAGAGCCGAGAAATTGATCCGGGGCGAGGAACGGTTCCGGTTGTGGAAAACGACAGAACACTTGTGCCTATTCGTGCGATTATCGAAGAAATGGGCGGTAGTGTAAATTGGGACGAGGAAACGCAAACCGCTTTGCTTGAATATAGCGGGGATATTATCACGCTGACAATCGGCAGCACAGTTGCGTATTTAAACGAAACGGCAAATACACTTGATGTTGTCCCACGTATAATTAATGACCGCACAATGCTTCCTATCCGCTTTATTGCAGAGAGCTTCAAGTTTAATGTGGATTGGGACGAAGAAACACAAACAATAACAATAACAAAATCGGCTGCATCGACAACCACACCGATAACAGCACCGAAAAAAGGCGGTAAAACTTTGGTTGTATATTATTCGGCAACAGGAAGTACAGAACGTGTTGCAAATTATATTGCGGCAGCGGCAAATGCAGATATTTTTGAGTTAGAGCCGTCACAGCCATACACAAGCGCAGATTTGAATTATAGCAATGACAGCAGCCGCGTGGTGCGTGAACACGATAATCCCGAGTTACAAGATACTCCGCTTGTGTCAACAACTGTTCCGAATTGGAGCGAATATGACACCGTATTTATCGGCTATCCTATTTGGTGGCACTCAGCATCGTGGGTAGTATATAACTTTGTCAAAGACAATGATTTTACAGGCAAAACGGTTATTCCTTTCAGCACCTCCGGAAGTTCAGGCGAGGTCGGTGATGATGTCATTAAAACTATGACAACGACAGGTAATTGGACAGAGGGCAGAGGTTTTACGAGAGCAAGCGAAAGCGATGTAAGCGAATGGGTAAAAAGCGTTATTCCTGATACAAGCAGTACGGCTTCCGAAAATACAAGCGACAGCAAAACTCTTGTAGTATATTTCTCACAGCCCGAAACAACAAAAGCTGACAATATGACGCGGGAGGAAGATAACAGCACTGTTGTTATAAATGGTGAGGTTTTAGGAAATACGCAGTATATGGCGTATGTTATAGCAGAAAATAAAAACGCGGATATTTTCAGAATTGAGCCTGAAAAACCATATCCGACAGACCACAGCACATTGGTTGACTTAGCGGCTGACGAGCAAGACCAAAAGGCTCGTCCTGCAATTAAAGATAAAATTGAAAATATAAATGACTATGACACAATCTTCTTAGGCTACCCGAATTGGTGGGGCGATATGCCAATGATACTTTATACTTTCCTTGAAAGCTATGATTTGTCGGGTAAAACAATTATTCCGTTTAACACTCACGGTGGTAGCGGTTTTTCAAGCACTATAAGCACTATCCGCACCCTTCAGCCGAACAGCGATGTATTAGAGGGGTTGTCTATATCTCGTAATCACATACAGGACGCGGAACAGGAAATTGTAGATTGGGTAAACGGATTAAAGTAATCGAGGCGATTTTGAATGAAATACAGAAATTTAGGCAACAGTGACATAAAAATTTCTACGGTAGGACTTGGCTGTATGGGTATGACGCACGCATACGGTGCGCCGTCCGATGAAACAGAAA
This sequence comes from uncultured Clostridia bacterium, assembly GCA_949739095.1. Lineage (GTDB taxonomy): Bacteria > Bacillota > Clostridia > RUG12999 > RUG12999 > JAAWTG01. The sequence continues at coordinate 13,566 of CATIYX010000254.1, forward strand.
TGATAAAGCTGATACATTCAGCTTTTGATATGGGTATTACATTCTTTGATACAGCGGAATGTTATATCGGAACAGATGAAGAAGGTCAGACAGTGTATAACGAGGAATTAGTCGGCAAAGCGTTAAAACCATATCGGGATAAGGTAATAATCGCTACTAAATTCGGTGTACAGCATAATGTGGACAGCTCCCTTTCTATGGACAGCCGCCCCGATACTATCAGAAAAAGCATTAACGGCTCATTAAAACGCTTGGGAACAGATTATATTGATTTGTATTATCAGCATAGGATTGACCCAAACATTCCGCCTGAAGAAGTGGCGGGCGTTATACAGGATTTAATTCGTGAGGGTAAAATTCGAGCTTGGGGTATTTCCGAAGCAGGCGAACAATATATACGATGCGCGAATAGCGTTTGCCGCGTGTCTGCTATTCAAAACAGATATTCAATGATGTACAGAGAATATGAAAACTTAATACCTGTACTCAATGAGCTTAATATTACGCTTGTTGCACATTCCCCATTGGCGAACGGTTTTCTGTCGGGAAAATATAATAAAAATTCCGTATTTGACAAACAGTCCGATTATAGAAGCGCAATGCCGCAATTTAGAGCGGACAGCGTAGATAAAAACCGCGAGCTGCTTGATATGCTTAGCAATATAGCGGAAACCAGATATTCCACTCCGGCGCAGATTTCTCTTGCATGGCTGATGTCAAAGGGTATAGTGCCTATTCCGGGTACAAGGAATCTGACAAGACTTGAAGAAAATACAGGCGCAGCGAACATTACGCTGACACAAGATGAAGTATCAAAAATTGATAATGCGCTAAATACTATGGAAATGTCAGAAGTATTCGGAGGGCATAAAGCAAAATAAATACAGTCCATTATTGCGTTTTATTTAAGTGCTTTAATGAAATACCCCTCAAAAAAAGGCGGGCATACTTGACAGTACTCTTGTATGTCCGCTTTTTTTGACAAGAAGTGTAAACCTTAGAGTTATAACTGATAAACTAATCGATACTTCTGTCAAGGAAGAGGCAGTGGTATAATTATCGTATAAAATGACATAGGAGGAACGGAAAATGAAAAATAAGATCATTTCCATTATTATTGCAGTTATTATGATAGTAAGCACAGCCGCAAGTGTATTTGCGGCAGATAGCGCCACAGCAGGTACGGAGGTATATTCAAGTATGAGTGAAACAGAAAAAACAGATTTCATAAGTGATAATCTCAGTGTGAGATTACAGCACTTGTCAAGACTTGCGAGCATTTCATCAAATCAAGCTCTTGATAAAATAGAAGACGAAATCAAATCCGCACTGTCAGACGGACTTAAAGCTGTTGAAATTAAAGAAGCAATTTATCACAGCGGCGCATACTGCGGTTTTACTCGCGCGGCGGCAGCACTTGACAGAGCAGATGAAATATTAAATTCTTTAGGTGAGGATGTTACATACAAAAGCCGTATTACCTCAACAGAGGAAACCCGATATAATGACGGTTTAACCGTACAGCGTTTTCTGTTCGGACCGCAGATAGGAACGATTACGGACGGTATGGAGGAGTCATTAAAAATGCAGACGCTTTTTCTTTCGGGAATATGCTTCGGTGATTTCTATAACCGCGTAGGACTTCCGCTTTATGAAAGAGAATTTATAACGCTTTGCACAATAGCCGGTAATGGTAATTGCAGAGGTCAGCTTGGCGGACACGTGGGCGGTAACTTAAATGTAGGACACCCAAAAGATATGCTCCGCGCGGCTATGCTTTATAACGAAGATATTAACGGCGCGGAAAAGACAAATCTTGTTCTTGATGTAATTGATACTACCGAAACAGAGGTAAACGCAAACCCGACAGAGGAGCGTCCGCAGCCTACCGAAGCAATCACAACTGATTTCAAGAGCGATAGCGAGGAGCTTTTAAGCCTTATGTCGCACTTTAAGTCAGACGATAAGGATAATTATGTAGGAAGAAATATTGATGAAAAAACACAAGAAATTTTAATTTCCGCAACGGAAGCAGTCATAAACGGAACTGAAATTCCGACAAGCACAGATAAGGCGACACAGATTTTAATTGACTTTGCTGTAATGGGAGCGCAAGGCGGCAGAGAAAGCGAACTTGCAGGAAAAATCGCAGAGGGATATTCGGCAGGTTTGACAAGCGACAATATGCTTGCCGTGCCGCTTCTGACAGCTCCATATAACGGTTTTCCGAGAACTCTTAATATGAGAAACGCACTTTCGGCAGCGATTGATGCAGCAAAGGTAGCGACGCCTACAAAAACTACTGTAATAATGCAGATTGGCAATTCCAAAATGACAATAAACGGCGCAGAGCAAAGCATTGACGCAGAAGGTACGACTCCTGTTGTTATTAATGATAGAACTCTTTTGCCTGTACGCGCGTTTGTTGAGAGTATCGGCGGAGCGGTTGAATGGGACGAAGATACGCAGACCGCAACGCTTAATTATAGCGGAAATGAGATAAAGTTAGCCATAAATCAGACAACGGCATATTTGAATAACGAAGCAAAAACTCTTGATGTTGCGCCAATTATTATAAATGACCGAACAATGCTTCCGATTAGATTTATTGCAGAGAATTTTGGATATACAGTTTTATGGAATGATGATACTGAAACTGTTACGATTATCAATGCCGATATGATTGATAACGTATTTGCAAAAGGTGATATAAATCCTGCCTCCCCCAAGTTTACAGGCGTGTCATATATGAATTGGTTGACTGCTTATGATGAGGAAAATATGAAAATTCCCGCTTTCGGTCAAGTAACTTTTGAACCCTGTACAAGAACAGATTGGCATTACCACGACGGCGGACAAATACTTCTCGTAACAGAGGGCGTTGGTGTGTTTGAAATGGAGGGCGAAGAAGCGAGAATTATGCAGGCCGGTGATGTGATTTTAATTCCACCGGGCAAAAAGCATATGCACTCGGCTACCCCTGATAGTTGGTTTGCCCATATCGCAATCGGTGTAAATCCGGGCGTAGGTACAACAAATTGGCTTGATAAAGTAACTGATACAGAATATAACGCGGCTGTAAAGGCGGCGCGCGCAAACGGAACAATTCGTGAAAAGGGCGAAACAATGTTTCCCAAAGGAACAGAATTTAATGCAGAGGGTTATACAGGTACAATATATAAAAATATGCTTGTTGAATATGAAAGTGTGTTTAACTGTCCCGAAGTTGATAATTACACAATGGAGGCCGGTGCAAGGACGGATTGGCACTCACACGAAAGCGGTCAGCTTATGATCGTTACAAACGGAACAGGTATTTATCAGGAAGACGGACAGCAGCCACGTATAGTAAAAGCCGGCGATGTGATAGAAGCACAGCCGAATGTAAAGCATTGGCACGGCGCGGCAGATGAACAGTTTGCGTATATTGCCGTAAATGGCAATCCGGACAAGGATAAAGTTACTTGGGGCGATAAGATAACTGATGAAGAATATAATTCCGTAAAAGCAGGCGGAAGCATTGCGATTGCTGATACAAAATCGGGAAAAATACAGGGATACGTTCATAATGATATTTACACCTATCACGGCGTACCGTATGCAGAAGCACTAGAGCGTTTTGTTCCGTCAGAAAGTGTTAAGCCGTGGGTGGGTGTGAAAACAGCGTATTCTTACGGCGCAATCGCACCGCAAGTGGGAAATAATACAAATATGGACGAGAATTGCCAAAATTTAAATGTATGGACGCCTGACATAAACGACGGTAAAAAGCGTCCTGTTATGGTATGGCTGCATGGTGGCGGATTTTCAACAGGTTCATCTATTGAAAGTCCTGCGTATGACGGAGAAAATCTTAGTAAAAAAGGTGATATTGTAGTTATATCAGTCAATCACAGGCTAAATTCACTTGGTCATTTGGATTTATCGGCTTATGACGATAAGTACAAGTATTCTGCCAATGTTGGTATGACGGATATTATAAAATCGCTTGAATGGATAAGAGATAATATAGAGAACTTCGGCGGCGATCCTGATAATGTAACGGTATTTGGCGAGTCGGGCGGCGGTGCAAAGGTTCTTGCGCTTATGACAAGTCCACATGCAAAAGGTCTGTTCCACAAAGGTATTGTTGAAAGCGGTGCAACCGAAAATATGGGGGCGGCGTTTACATCAAAGGAAGCAAGTAAGAGAGTGACAGAAATTACTCTTGAAAATCTTGGAATAAAAGCAGATGAAATCGAAAAACTACAAACTGTTTCATACGAGGATTTAACAGTAGCATCGGATAAGGCCCTTACTCAGACAGCAGAAGAATTAAATATATATGAAGAATTTGTAAATGGTTATTCGCTTTTGTGGGAGCCTGTTGTGGACGGCGATTTTCTTCCGACAAGTCCTGTTACGGAAAGCGGTTTTGCAGAAGCCGGAAAGGATATACCGCTTTTAATCGGTTCAAATTTGAATGAATGGACCGTATTCGGGAATCCGATGGGCAATCCAGAAGAAAAGTTAAGTAATTCGGAGCTTGACAGCCGACTCAAAGAAAAATATGGTGACAATGCTAACAAGGTAAAAAATGAGTTTAAAAATGCATATCCAAATAAAAGCGATGCAGCCGCGCTTTATATAGATACAACACTTATCAGACTTCCGATATTGAAACTGACAGCACATAAGGCAGACCAAAACGGCGCGCCCGTATATTCATATATGTTCACTTGGGGAACTTCATATCATACCGCGGAAATCCCTTTTGTATTTAATAATATCGACAAAACACAGCCAAGCGGCGACAGGCTTGATGCGGAAAAACTGTCTGACATTATGAGCAGCGCGTGGATAAACTTTGCAAGAATGGGCAATCCAAACGGCGACGGAATACCAAATTGGGAGCCTTATACCCGCGAGGGAGGAGCGACAATGATTTTTGATAACAATTCATATTTAACACATAATCACGATAAGGAATTGATGAAAATTTTAGCGCCTGATTATGTATATTAATGGAGGTAGAAATGAAACAATTAAAAAATGTAATTTTAATAATTCTTACTGCTATAATATGTTTTTGTTTTTCGTCCTTTGCATATGCTCAAAGTGCGTCTATACGTTATTTGGATGGAGTAATGACAATAAGCGGTTTAGATGATACGGCACTTTTAATTCACACATCGTACAATAACGGAACGCTTGAAAATGCAGAAATGAAAGATGTTTTAAACGGTAATTTGAATATAGCTGCCCAAAACGGAGATAAGTTTTTTTTATGGCAAAGTATCAGCGCAATGATACCGCTTTGTGGAATAATTACGGTTGGCGAAAATACAGAATTGGAGCCTATCCCAACGCCTATCCCAACACCCACGCCGGAACCGGGCAAAACTTTGGTAGTATATTATTCTGCGACGGGGACTACCGAAAGAGTTGCAAATTATATTGCAGCGGCTACCAAAGCAGATATATTTGAACTTGAACCTATAAATCCTTATACAAGCGCGGATTTGAATTACAGTGATTCAAGTAGCCGTGTAGTATATGAGCACGAACATCCGGAAGCGCAAGATGTTGAACTTACAAACACAACCATTCCGGATTGGAGTTCTTATGATACGGTATTTATCGGCTATCCTATTTGGTGGCACGCTGCCGCCTGGCCGGTCAACAGATTTATAACAGAAAATGATTTTACAGGTAAAACAGTGATTCCATTTAGTACATCTGCAAGCTCAGGTGAAATTGGCGGAGATGCTCTTGCGGAAATGGCAGGAACAGGCGATTGGCAGACGGGCAGAGGGTTTCTCTCATCTGAAACAAGAAATGAAACCTTAATAAAGACTTGGGTAGATAACTTGGGAATATAAAACATAGAAACCTCAATCCTATAATAAGGGTTGAGGTTTTCTATCGTTCAATATCGTGATATTTATGCTTCTGTGGTGTAGATTTCTACAATTTTTATTGTAACTGCTGTACGATAGATTTCTGCGGCTGTGATTTTTCGTTTAATGTTTGGCTTACATCTGTTTCGATTTCTTTGAAAGATAATACTAAAAATATAAAAAATAGGAGCAATGAAATTAAGTTGTAATGAAAAAGTTTTTATGGCACCACAAACTTGGGCACCATTTTTCATGAATGAGAAAATGGTACCACAAAATAAAAAGTAAAAAGCCTTGAAAAACTGATGTTTCAAGGCTTTGGCGGACGGGGTGGGATTCGAACCCACGTGCCGGTGTTACCGACAAACTGATTTCGAGTCAGCCCCGTTATGACCACTTCGATACCCGTCCATATTTCACTTACAGCATATTATAATACCATAAAAGGTAAAAAAAAGCAAGATATAAATGCAAAAAAGTTAAAAATCTATTGGAAAGTTGCCAATAATAGGATAAATCTATAAAATATGTTTGATTTCATTTGTAAATCGTGGTATAATAATCGCATAGCGATAATTATACCACGTCCGCAAAACAGACTAGTATAATTTCATGCATCTTCAGCGGTTGCCATGTTTTATGCGCATGAGACAAAGGCACTGGCGCGTTATAGTAAACATTTTGTTGGCTATCATACCATAATGGTGAAGCAATTTGATATAATGAAAATACATCGCCGATTCTGAACATTAGTGAAGATACCATTCGGCGGCGCTTTTGATTCTATAATGATGCTTTAAAATACCAGACATATATTTTTACGATAAAAAGGGGCGGAAAAAATGGAAAAATTCTATATCACAACTGCAATCACGTATACATCAAAAAAACCGCATATTGGCAATACGTATGAGATTATTTTAACGGATGCAATTGCACGGTTCAAAAAGCAGCTGGGCTATGATGTATACTTCTTGACAGGAACGGACGAGCATGGACAGAAAATTCAGCAGGTAGCGGAAGAAGTCGGCATTACACCAAAAGAATATGTAGATGGTATTGCAGGCGAAATCAAAACAATTTGGGATATGATGAACTGCAAATATGATAAATTTATCCGCACAACAGATGACTACCATGTAAAAGTTGTTCAGAAGATTTTCAAAAAACTTTATGAGCAAGGCGACATCTATAAGGGAGAATATGAAGGACTTTACTGTGTGCCATGTGAATCGTTCTTCACAGAAACACAATTAGTAGACGGTTGCTGCCCTGACTGCGGACGTCCGGTGGAAAAGACAAAAGAAGAAGCTTATTTCTTTAAAATGAGCAAATATCAGGACAAGCTCATGCAATATATTGAGGAACATCCCGATTTTATTGTGCCGGAATCACGTAAAAAAGAAATGGTTAACAATTTCCTGAAACCGGGTTTGCAGGATTTATGCGTATCTAGAACATCGTTTTCATGGGGTATTCCTGTGGAATTTGACCCGGGACATGTTATCTATGTTTGGATTGATGCGCTTTCCAACTATATCACGGCGTTGGGCTATGACCCTGACGGAAGCGGAGAAAATTACAAAAAGTATTGGCCGGCAAATGTGCATGTGATTGGAAAAGATATTTTGCGTTTTCACACGATTTATTGGCCTATTATGTTGATGGCGCTGGGAGAACCGCTACCGAAACAGATTTTTGGTCATCCTTGGTTGCTGTTTGGCGAAGATAAAATGAGCAAATCTAAAGGCAATGTCATTTATGCAGACAATTTGGCGAACCGGTTTGGCGTAGATGCCGTACGGCATTATTTGCTTAGCGAAATGCCATACGCACAGGATGGGACGATTACCTATGAAAACTTTATCACCCGCTATAATTCAGAACTTGCCAATACTTTGGGCAACCTTGTCAATCGAACAGTGGCGATGGTGCATAAATATTTTGATGGAGAAATTTTGTCGCCGGCAGAGGCGGAAGCGGTAGACAAAGAATTGATACAGGCTGCACAAGAAACGGTTAGCGGGACAACGAGAAAAATGAATGAGTACCGCGCAGCAGAGGCAATTGGAGAAATTTGGAATTTGGTGCGCAGAAGCAATAAATACATTGATGAAACTATGCCATGGGCGCTGGCGAAAGATGAAACGCAGAAACAGCGGCTGCAAACCGTATTATATCACTTGATAGAATCCATTCGTATTATTGGTGTGCTGCTGGGCAGTTTCATGCCGGAAACCAGTGAAAAAATTCTGGCGCAGATTGGCGCACAGGAAACGGATTTCGATAGTATTCAAACATTTGGAAAAACCAAAGCGGGCACGCATGTCGGGGAAGCGGCAGTGTTGTTTGAACGACTAGATGAGAAAAAGGTGCTGGAAGAATTAGCAGACAGTGCAAAAGCAGAAAAGAAAGAGAAAAAAGAAATGCCGAAGGAACAACCCAAACAAGATTACATCACCATTGATGATTTTGCAAAGGTTGAAATGAAGGTCGGCGAAGTGATAGAAAGCAAAAAAGTGGAGGGAGCAGACAAGCTACTGGTATCTCAGGTGAAAATTGGGGAGGAAGTCCGTCAAATTGTGTCGGGAATTGCAAAGTATTATGACCCAACGGATTTTGTGGGCAAAAAAGTAATTGTGGTCACAAATTTGAAACCGGTGAAACTACGCGGCGTACTATCTGAAGGGATGATTTTAGCAGCCTCAGAAGGCGATAAACTATGCATTTGTGCGCCGGAGAACGACATTGCATCAGGCGCAGAAGTTCGTTAAAGAAATTCCCAAAGGGTGATTAGATTAAATGAAAGTGACGATTATTGGTCTGGGATTAATTGGCGGTTCTCTTGCTAAGGCGCTGCGGTGGCGTGGGGGAGTAGATACTATCTATGCCATTGATATGAATGAAACCTATATTAAGCAAGCCATGCGAGATGGTATTGTGAAAAACGGCGCAACTGATTGGCAGGGATATATGGAATTTAGCGATATCGTTTATGTCTGCACGCCGGTGGGCGTGACGCGCAAATGGATTGATTTTTTATCATGTAATGTGGGAAAAAACTGTATTGTCAGTGATGTTGGCAGCACAAAGCAAGAAATTATGGCGTATGCTAAAACCAAAGAAATTCGTTTTGTGGGTGGACATCCCATGACAGGTTCGGAAAAGTCAGGCTACCCTTATGCGCAGGAAGGGCTATTTGAAAACGCATATTATATTCTCACGCCCGATGGGGACAGAGAAGCGGTGGAGACGCTGTGGGAGCTTGCACAAAGAATAGGTGCGCTGCCGTTGGAGCTTGAACCGGAAGTGCATGATTTTGCGGTGGCGGCAGTGAGCCATGTGCCGCATGTATTGTCCAGTGCACTGATGAACCTGGCGGCGGAGATGGATGAGAAAGACGGTATTTTGCGTCTGGCAGCGGGCGGATTTCGCGATATGACGCGAATTGCAGCGGCGGACCCCACAATGTGGGCAGATATTTCGTTTAGCAACCGAGAAAAAATCCTGAAAGTGCTGGAGGCGTATCAAGCGGCGCTGCGAAACTATGAGAAGCTTGTCAGTGGTAGTGACAAAGAAGCGGTGTGGAAATTTTTCCAAGAGTCGAAGATGAATCGCAACAAATTGCCACAAAAAGCAGTAGCAGTAGGTGGACGCAGCACGGAATGCGTGGTGGATGTACCTGATAAAGTAGGTGTTTTGAGCGAGATTGTGCAAAAGATAAGCACAATGCAGGTTAACATCAAAAATTTGTATATCTCTAACAGCCGTGAAGATTATGGCGGGACGCTCATCATTGGACTGGAAGGCAGCAGCGATGCGGAAAAAGTGCGGCAAATGCTGAAAGAAGAAGGATATCCGGTCGTGCGTTAAACGAATAGATGCACCAGGGATTCCATATAAGATTTTGGCGTTCTTATGCCTGAATATAGAAAGGAACAGATAAAATGCTATTTGATTCTCATGCACATTTGGATGATGAACGGTTCGGAGCAGACAGGGAGAAGGTAATTCAGTCTATGTCGGAAGCGGATGTTGGACTGGTGATGAATGTCGGAGCAGATATGCCATCCTCTCGCCGTAGCGTTGTACTGGCAAAAAAATATCCGTTTATTTATGCATCAGTTGGCGTACATCCGCATGATGTGGAAGAGATGACAGACGAGGATTTGCAGGATTTGCGGGAACTTGCAGGAGAAGAAAAAGTACGGGCAATTGGGGAAATCGGTCTGGACTATTACTACGATAATTCTCCGCGGGACAAGCAAAAATTTTGGTTTGAAAAGCAAATTGAACTGGCGCTGGAACTGGAACTGCCTATTATCATCCATTGCAGAGACGCTATGCAAGACTGTTTGAACATTTTAAAAAAATATGATTTTTCGCGTACCAGCGGCGTTATGCATTGTTTTTCCGGTAGTGTAGAAACAGCGGCAGATATTGTGAAAATGGGATTCTATGTTGCATTTGGTGGCGCGATTACCTTTAAAAATAACAAAAAAGCGTACGGGGTGGTACGGTCTGTCCCGATGGAACGTTTGCTGATTGAAACAGATTGTCCCTATTTAACGCCAGAACCCCATAGAGGAAAACGAAATGACAGCCGATATGTCAAATATGTGGCAGAGAAGGTGGCGGAATTTCGTGGAATACCGATGGAAGAAGTAGAACAGATAACAATGCTCAATGCAAAATGTCTATTTCAAATTGAGCAATAAAGAAAAGAAGGGAACCTCATGGAAAATCAATTGTTTTATGAATTGGGCGATAGCTTGTATGTGAATGTGACCAACCGCTGCACAAATTGTTGTACGTTTTGTATCAGAGACCATAGCGGTGTGGGTGGATATGATTTATGGCTTGCACAGGAGCCGACGTTGGAAGATATGATCCAGGAACTGGATGCTGTGAATTTGAACCAATATCAAGAAATTGTCTTTTGCGGATATGGAGAACCGCTGATGCGGCTGGATGAAGTGGTGGCGCTGGCAGCAGAAATGAAAAATCGGGTGAATATCAAGGTTCGTGTGAACACAAATGGACATGCAAATTTGATTTTTGGGTGTGACGTAACGCCGCAGCTAAGGGGAATTGATACACTGTCCATCAGTCTGAATGCACGGGACGAAGCACAATATGATGAAATTTGCAGACCATCACTGGAAGGGGCATATGAAGCGGTGAAGGAGTTTGCGCGTCTTAGCAAAAAACATGTGAAACAAGTGGTTTTATCGGTGGTTGATACCATTATATCAGAGGAAGATATTGCAAAATGTCAAGAAATTGCGGCAGAGATTGGCGTGCCGCTGCGCGTCCGACACTATGAAGATTAAACATAAATGAATGTTTTTTGTTTTTGTGAGACCACACCTTGACTTTCTTAAAATTCTTAGAGTATAATAAAGACAAATAGAATAGATAGAAAAGCTAAGATGGAGAGGAGTAGCCGGTGTTTACTTTGTTTTAGAGAGGAATCGCTATGAGCTGAAAACGGTTCTATCAAAGACGCCAGTGAAGTTCGCTCCTGAGCTCGCATATTGAAAAGAGAGTAGGTATGCGCGGAATTTTCCACGTTATAGGAAAAGGATATCGGTTATGAAACCTGTATCTGCCAAAAGAGGGCAGTGTTTGTGCACTGCTGAAATTGGGTGGTACCACGAATTAGAGACTAAAGTCTGTCGTCCCATGTTGTTGCATGGAATGGCAGGCTTTTTTTGATGAATTAAAGGAGGGAACGGGCAATATGTATTGGAACGAAGAAATTGAGTGTATGAGCAAAGAACAAATGTGTGAGTTGCAAAGCAAACGCCTGGTTGATACGGTGAAACGGGTATATGAAAATGTACCGTTCTATCGTAAGAAAATGGAGGAAATGGGCGTGATGCCGGAAGATATCCGGTCAGTGGAAGATTTGCATAAACTGCCGTTTACGACCAAAATGGATTTGCGTGACAATTATCCGTTTAACACGTTTGCCTGTCCGATGGAAGATGTGGTACGTATTCACGCATCCAGTGGTACAACGGGAAAGCAGACTGTTGTAGGATATACGGAGCAGGACCTTGAGGTATGGGCGGAATGCGTGGCGCGGGGAATGACTGCATTGGGCGTTACAAAAAAAGACAGGGTGCATGTTTCCTATGGATATGGATTGTTCACAGGAGGATTGGGGGCGCATGGCGGAGCGGAATATTTAGGGGCAACAGTTGTGCCCGCATCCACAGGTAATACCAGCCGCCAAGTACAAATGTTAGTGGATTTTCAATCAACTGTGTTGTGCTGCACGCCTTCTTATGCGCTTTATATTGCTGATGAAATGCAAAAAATGGGGATTACCAAAGACCAGTTGAATTTGAAATTCGGATGTTTTGGTGCAGAACCATGGACAGAACATATGAGAGCGGAGATTGAGAATAAATTAGGATTGGAAGCGCATGATATCTATGGGTTGAGTGAAATTATGGGACCGGGTGTATCGATGGACTGCACTGAGAAAACTGGATTGCATATCCATGCGGACCATTTTATTCCGGAAATTATTAACCCCGAAACGGGCGAGGTTTTGCCGGAGGGAGAGGAAGGAGAACTTGTGTTTACTTGTATCACCAAACAGGCGTTGCCGTTGATTCGCTACCGCACCAAAGATTTGTCCAGATTGACGTGGGAAACTTGTGGTTGCGGCAGAACATTGCCACGCATGGAAAAAGTGACGGGTCGCTGTGATGATATGTTAATTATCCGCGGCGTGAACGTGTTCCCCTCTCAAATTGAATCTGTATTGTTAGAGTATGGGCAGGTAGAGCCACATTACATGATTTATGTAGACCGTAAAGGATTACTGGACACGATGGAAGTTCATGTGGAAATGACAGAAGAACTGTTTTCCGATGCGGTGCGTAATATTGAAGCACATGAGAAAAAATTACGGCAAAGACTGGAATCCGTTTTGGGCATCAGTGCGGCAGTCAAACTGGTAGAACCGCGTAGCATTCCAAGAAGCGAAGGAAAAGCAAAACGGGTGATAGACAATCGAAAATTAGTTTAAACAGGAGGCGGGTTTATGACAATCAAACAAGTATCTGTATTTTTAGAAAATCGTCCGGGACGGCTGGCAGAAGTTTTGGGACTTTTAAAAGAAAATAAAGTGAATATTTATGCGTTATATGTTTCTGATACCACACAATTTGGTATTTTGCGGCTTATTGTAGATCAGCCGGAAGCAGCATTTGCCGCGTTGAAAGAGAATAGCATGACAGCGACACTCACGGATGTGATTGGCGTTTCCATGCAGGATGAGTGTGGTGCGTTGTATGAAATTATACACACCATTAAAGAAGAAGGCGTTTCGATTGAATATATGTATGCGTTTGCGGGACGAAAGGGAACCAATCCAGCTGCTCTGGTCATTCGTCCGGCAGATATGCGTGAAATGATAGATATGCTGCAAAGCAAAGGGTTTAAATTGCTGTCATTGGAAGAGATTTAGAAATGGAAAAGGTGTTGTCTATAAACTGAGAAAGAATGAGACGTTTGAAGCGTTTCAGCATTATTTTATGGCAAAATGGCATAGCGAAAGCTATGCCATTTTGCCTATTTTTATAAGGGAACCGTCGAAATCCGGCGGCGGATTTTATTTTTCCAGCATTCGGTCTATCATGATTTTGGTTTCTCCTCTTGTGACAAATTGGTCAGGGCGAATAGAGCCATCTTCATAGCCATGGATATATCCTGCGTTCATCATTTTTGCCAGTGCATTTGCATACCATGCACTATTATCTATATCAATCGCTTGTAGCGTTGTATCGCCGTTATAGATGAACTTTGAAAGTATTGATGCAAGTTCTGCACGTGTGATATTTTGATTTGGTTTAAAACTGCCATCTTCATAGCCTGCCATAATACCTTTTTCGCAAAGGGAAGAAACTGCACTGTAGTACCAGGCATCAGCCGGAACATCTGAAAATGTGATTCCATTTTGCGCTGCACGTGGATCGGCAATAATGCGCGATATCATCTGCGCCGTTTCTGCGCGTGTGATATTGTCGTCCAGTGCAAGAGAACCATCGCTTCTACCCTGCATGTATTCTACAGGATTTTTCGTCAATCGCGGCGTGACCTCCAAAGTGTCTGCATTTCCATAGTATGCAAAATCGAATTTTGCCCTATCCGCTGCGGATTTGCCAAGTACGGCAAATACTCTCTTTTGGCTTATCAGGCTGTCGACAAAATCAGCGTATTCTTTAATATCCTGAACAGTAGTTTGAAGCATTTCGTTTCTGAGTTGTTCACACTTCTCGGGAGTTTTTTTCTCCAGTGCAAAGGTTGCTCCGTGTTCCGAGGATTTATACTCCCATTCGTCAAATTCCTGAACGGTGGAGACGATATAGGAGTTCAGTTCATTCTGCGTCATGTTCAGATTCCGCAAATAATTGCCAATTCCTAGCCATAGTTCGATGGCAAAATCAATATCGGCAAGACCTGTAACAGCGCTAACCATTCCGTCCTCGCGGAAGGAAATGTTTGCACCGTACGCACCATGCTTTCCACGCATGACAGGGTATATATATTTCGTGGTCAATACTTTTCCCAGAACAGCCATTTTTCCGGAATATTTTTCTTCGCCGTAAGTTGCCGCTATCATGAAATGGTTTGCGTCAGTAAGCTTGGTAATTGTCGCTGCACTATAGTAACCTGCCGGCAGGTTCAGTGCTGCACTTTTGCGATTCTCTGCGTCCTGAAACAGTTCGCATACGGTGTTTTTGAATGCGTTATAATCCGCGCTGCTCCCGACATATTCTACAACAGGCTTGCTGCTTAGTATTATTTTTTCCGCCTGAGATTTTATTTTTTTCAGTATTTTTTCTGCATTGTTTATATTAAGGTTTTGCAAAAAATGGCAATACTGCGGAGAGTCTTTCACAATGGTGTTATCAGGAACAAAAATGCTGAAACGTCCGCCTGCCGACAGCGCGGAGTCTTTTAATGCACTGCTTACAAAATATGGATCATAATAGCTGTTAATGATTTCTTTAGGAGCTTTAGAGATATACTCTTTCAGCGCATCTACATTCCACATTTCTTCCGACTTTAAAAACGCCATTGCTTTTTGCAGACTGTCAGATTTGTTTTCACCTGAAAGCCATAAATTAAGATGCGGATTGATTTCCTCGCTGTTTTGTGCATTCTCCAGTGGCAAAATAGAGGCAAAAAAACTACTGTCTGATTGATCCGCCTGATACTGCCAAAACGCATACATGAGGTGTACATAGTCCAAATCTTTCGTTTCTATATCAAGCGGGAAATACAGGCTTGCAGAACTTTCATCACTTTTTTCGGTAAAATAGAAAGGAATACCGTTTTGTTCCGCATAAACAGAATCGGATTTTTGAGGAGCATCTTTCACTTCATCAAGCGTCAGAAATGGAATTTTATCAACAACAGAAGGGTCATCCGCAGCATCGTTCCACTTTTGAAATTCCTCTGTTTCGCGTTTGATTCGTTGAAGTTCCTCTGCGCGTACAGTGACAACGCTGTCCTCCGCGTCAAACATGCCGTTCCCCGAAACCACTGTCAAGCTGCACGAATTCCCCGTAAAATACTTTTGCAAAAGTTCATGAAAATATTCTTTGTGGTTTTTGTAATACTCCCGCATGGAGTGGGTTTCCGTATATGCAAGCGGATTATCCTGATAAAGCAGTCCGATGAAAACGCTATCATAATTCTGATAAAAATAACGGTTGTCATTGTCAACAAATGCGTCAATAGCCGCGCTGTCTATGCCGTTTTCATCAAGGTCTTTTAGAACTTCGCCATATGCCGTAATGATGTCATCTTTTTGATGGATTGGCACTTCGGAAATCATCAATGCCAATGTTGTTATGCCGCCTGTGTTTCCGCCTGAAATATAGGTGTTCGTCAGACCTGTTTTTTCTTCCATTTTTTGCTTAATAATGTCAAAAACGATTTCATTCGCAAACCGTTCTTTGGGGTCAGCTGTTGCCGGAACGCCGGAGGACATAAAACCGATATCAACGGTTTTAGTATTTTCATCGATGTTGTATTCCTGTATTGTATTCTGAGGTATTTGCTTTGTGTCATCAAAAGATATATTCGGTGCGTTTGCTGTGTTTTCAGAAAAAAATACGTCAAGTGTGTCCAGGGTTTTGTGGATATCCTGTTTGCCGGAAAGATAGGTCATGCTGTTTGAGGGAATATAATAGGTATTGTAAACGCGAAGCAAATCTTCATAGGTAAGATTTTTAATGTCTGCAAGTTCGCCGCCCGCGCTGAAAACAGGCGTCGTATCGCCATAGATGCCACGATATAATTTATCCGCGAGAAAATTGACGGAATTCTCCGCCGTATTTAAGTTTTTGATTCTCAATTCGTTATAAACCACGCCGTTATACCGTGCCGCGCCATCTACATATTCAATACGAATCCCCTGCTGCCGGAAGATGTTTTCATCGGTTAGAAATAGCGGATGAAATATTCCATTCATATAAACGTCAATCATGTTGTAATATTCCGTAGCATTTTGAGTTTGTATGAGATAATAGGTACAGTCGTCAGCGGTTATCCCGTTTAATCTGAGAGATGAGGAACCATTCTGTATGTAATGCATAATATTTTTTGTTGGATATTTTTCACTTCCGCAAAAAAGTGCATGTTCCAGAACATGGTTTGCGCCCTTGCTATCGACAGGTGGTGTTTTAAAGCCAATCACAAATTCACGGTTTTCGCTGTTGTTGTCGTTATAAATAACTTCCGCGCCGGTCTTGTTGTGTCTGTAGCGATATACAGTTCCCCCCAATGCTTCACTTTCCTGTGTGCTAATCAAGGTAAATGTGTCCTTGTCCGCTGCCAGTACGGCAGTAAACATGGCATTACATACCAAAATTGCCGCAAGAGCAAAAAGAATGAGTTTTTTTTTCATACTTCAATTCTCCTTTTCTGTGTGTTTGTTGATTGTCGGTATAGATAGTATATAAAACAATTATTAAGATTTTACAAACGAAATTATAAAATAGTTGTAAAATTTGATATAGAAACTATTAAATAGCGGGTGCAGAAGGCTTTTTCGGATAAGGGATAAGGATTGAAAAGAATGGGACATTATGGTAAAATAGTCACAAAGTGACTATTATAAAATCAAAAGCGCCGCCGAATTGTTTCATCGCTTCGCTCGAAACCGGCGATGCGCAAAATTATACCAGTCCGCGTTGCGGACATGGTATAATA
>CATIYX010000255.1 GCA_949739095.1 uncultured Clostridia bacterium
ACAACGGAGCCCCGAAGAACTTCAAGGCCAAGATTGCCGCCGCTGCCGCCGCTGGTTCCCTGTACCGAGAAAGAATAGGAATCTTCGCCGCCTTTTGCGGGACTATAGGAGTCCCCTGTTTTCGCATAGGCTTCCACACGCATTGTTCCCGATTTTGTTGTGCTCGGTCGAATCACCGTTCCATCATTCATCAATGCGCTTGTATCAGAAGAGGTATAAACAAATTTAGAACCATAGAGTGCACCTGTCTGCGGCAGGGCTACATTTGCTGTCAGCCCCATCAGACTGCCCAGTTGATATTTCAACGCCAGCAGGTCTGCTGTGACTTTTGCTTCTTCACCACCGGTTAAAAATACCTGGAATTCTGACAATCCAACGTTGCTGGTTGCCACTTTTTCTGTGACACGGAACCGGAGGTAACGTGCCAGCGTCTGATTCACAGAAATAAACTGCAATTCTTCACCAAGCGTTCCGCCTGTGGCAAGCTGCGTATAGGTTTTTCCGTCCACAGAAGCTTCCAAAACAAATTTCCGCAGCGGATAGCTGTCCAGAATCATTGCTTCTTTCAGCATAATCCGGTTAAACACCTGTATCTGACCAAAATCAATGGTCAAGGCAGGATCTTCTGTGTTCGTCCATTTTGCAGTTTCCCAGTTTGTTCCAACGTTTCCGTCCACTGCATTTTCCGGTCCGCTGCCTTTTTTGCTGCCTACATTGGAGCTTATCTTACTGTTCAGCGCCAAATTCCCTTCCGGAATATAAATCGCCGTTAATGGTTCAAACACTTTCTCTATATAATTTTGGGGATCGTCTGACATTTCCAGCCGGAATGTCATCACAATGCCGTCTACATCCTCTGTAATTTTTCCAAGTTTTCCTTCATTAGAAACAACTTCCGGTTTGGAACTGGTCCATGTCACTTTTGTACCCGGTAATTCTTTCGTGTTAAGCGCAATATCGCCGGATACAAATCCTTTCAGCTTGGTAATTGCACTGTAGTAGTCCACGTTGTCTACAATATATTGCGGTACATACCCTTTGTTGACAATCACTTTTACTTTATTGATTTCTACGATACCGGTGTTATTATAGGTCTTGCCACCCGTGCTATTATCTACACCATTGATTTCAATGTAACTCAAATTGGCAGCGTTCTCACGGATAAATTCGTTATTTACCAGCGTTTTATAATTCTCCGTACCATCGTCCGCCACTTCCAGCGTCAGTCGTTTGGTTTTCAGATTGAAACGCGCTTTTATTTTCAGCGTTAAATCCGCTGTTGCTACATCCACTCTGGTATGTTCCGCTTCTCCATTTTCTGTTAGTCTCCGCACATAAGTATAACCGTGTCCGCCTGTTGCTTTTCCGCTGTAGATAGTAAAGATACGGTTGCCTGCATCATCATACGGAATAAATTCCACTTTTTCGCAAGTAGCCGGCAGATGGATATCTGCTTCCACAATCATTTCGCCTGTTATCTTTAGGGTTTCATCACCCAGCGCAGGGTAAATGCGGACTGTCGTTGCGCTTCCGCCATTTGTTCCAGTGCGGTCCAGCAGCAATTTGCCATCTTCCTGTTTCACTTTTCCAACCCCCGGCACCTGCACAATGTTTGCCGGAATATCGCTGCCGGAAAAATCTGTTTCATACAGGGTATATAATCCATTCATGAAGTTGATTCCCATTTTCAAATCAAAGGTTTTCTGCAAAGTTTCGTTGCCGATGGACAACGTTGCGGTCATGGTAACCGGCAGTTTTGCATCATCCCCTAGTTTGACTAAGGTTCCGTCATTACCCATCACAGTTGTGTCAGACGATGTCCATGTGATAGTAGTACCAAATGCTCCTATCTGCGGCAGTGTTTTCAGATTTCTAGTGATTTCGTCCGGGTCCTCATCTGTCAAATCCGCTATTGTCAGTTTTTCTGCCGCCGCTGCAAGAATTTGCTGCGGGTCCGTGATTGCTTTCACGGTCACATGAAATTCTTTATACATATCTATGCCGGAATTACTTGTTTTTGCTGTCAAAACAACCTCTTCGTCTTCGCCAATCGGACGTGTTACAGCACCTGTCGTCGAAATGGCAGCCACATTGCTGGACGTCCATGTTAACGCTCTTCCGCCCACGGAAGCCGGCAGTTTTTTCAAATCATCTACCACCGCGTCCGGTGTGTCGGTCAAATCGTCAATTGTCAAGTTTTCAAGGGCTGCGGTGAGCGCTGCGGTTTCTTCCTGCTTATATTTCTCAATTTCATAGATTTTCGCAGAATAGATTGCGATAGAATCGTTCGCATTGTTGCTGGGCTTCAAGCCAAGATAAATTCCTGCAAGTCCGCCCCAGCTCTGTTCTAACGTTTTTGCCTCTTGCCCCTCAAAGTTCACTGTCCATGCGCCGGTATTGTCCGTATCCAGTGTATAAATAATCTTGTTCTTTCTGTCATTAGGTGAACCGCCGCTCGGAATTGTCTGTGTATTTCCGGTTGCAATCCAAACATTTGCGTTCGACTGCGTTAAGCTGACACCGGCACCTTTTGCCAGTGTTTCTCCACTTTTCTTGGAAAAACCGACTGCTGCCAACTGTATCGTTGTGTGAGGTTTTACCTCCAACTCCAGCCGATATTTCCCAAACACCTCATCTGTATATACTGCGCTATGTGTTGCCGCGTCATATGGCACAGTATAGATTTTTAACGGACGGTTCATGGTTATCTTTTCGCCGTTATCGCTGGCGTTTGCTGCCGTAGTTTTTGTGGCTTTCAACGCGCCATCCTCTATAGTGTGCTCTGCCATGGACTGCATTTCCGCCGATGTGATCCATCCTTCTGCCATTTTGGTTTCTGGATCAATGACAGAATTTTCATATGTTTCGCTGAATATCAGTTTCGCCTCAGACGGATCCGACGTTGGCGTTGGTGTTGGTGTTGGTGTTGCCGTGGCAGTCGCGGTTGGCGTTGGTGTCACAGTCGCGGTTGCCGTAGCGGTCGCGGTTGCAGTTGGTGTCGGCGTTGGTTCTATGCTGGTATCCGGTGGTGTAGTCGGCTCTTCCGTCCCGTTCCATTTATAAACTTTAATGCTTCTTAGCTGTACATAATCGTTCGGATTGAGATAATTTTTAAATTCACATGTTAGCTTACGAATATCGACGCTGCCATATGTAGGATAAAACGGTCCTGCTTGTTTCGTATCATCAAATGCAGTAAATACACCGTTTGTTGTATCTATGATATATCCAAAAGAATACTGTTCATTTTTCTCATGACTGAAATCAGTACAATAATTAACGCCACCTGCCGCAGTGTCTTTTTTGTTAAACTGCATAACAGCATCTTTATTAAAAAAGAAGGAACTATGTGTCTTGTTTTCTAAGCCATCAACCGAATTGCCAACAAAATTCGCATAAAACTGTCCATCAGTCAAACCGTCTACAGCCGTCAATTCAACATAGTACTTTTTATTACTTTCCATCACGAAATTCTGACCGTCTTTTTTCAGCGGTACCTCAAATTTCAAGATGTTATCGCCTGTATATTGTTTTCTGCTACTCGCTGTTGCTTTCACCTGCAAATAGTTTTCTGTCGTAGATGTAATTTCCAACTCGGTGCTGCCGCGCTGCGTCACAGTATATTCACTGTCGCCGCTGCCAAGTTGCATATTCACAACCTGTTCCCAGCCCGCTTCTTCACTTCCGCCGGCAGCCGGAACAGTTAGTTTGAATTCTTTATATTTGGTAAAACCAACATAACTTCCTGCAGGAGTTTCTGTAATTTTTGCTGTTAAAATAACATCGGTAGCCTCTGCCTGCTGTGTAACCGTCTGTCCATCATTAGAAATGACAGCCGTATTGCTGGATTCCCATGTGATAGCATCCAGTCCGTCTGCACCGTCCACAGAGTTTGGGAGCGTCACTGCACTTGTCACATTCTCAGGATCAGCTGTCAGCTTGTCAATCGTCAGTCCAGCTACTGCCCGCTCCACTGGATTATTCGTGTCTTTCTCCACTTCAGTTACCTTTAAATTCTGCATTTCCATGGATGCATTTTTGGCATCTGCAAAAAACTCAAGTGTATCACCGATATAACCAATCGTTGTGCCTTTGCCCCAATTAGTCATTGGAAAGGTATCCGCAGATGCACCCGCCGCAAGTGTTCCTGTCACCGTAGCAGCAGTTTCACTTCCGTTTAAGAAAACCTGAAAAGTTCCTGTATTGGTATTCATCCGTAAACGCACCGGTATATTGTCATTCGTCATAGCAGCAATCGATGCATCAGAAGTTGTCGCTGTCAATTTGTTATTATAAACTGCTACAGCACCTTTTGTCATACGCAGTCTCCCGCAAGAAGAATTACCGTTATCTCTGCGTCCGTTCACATCCAGCCAAATGCCATTACCGTTTCCAAGCTCTGCGTATTTCGCTGTAAATTCAATATCGTAAATCCCTTTGAGATGTCCACTGCGTACTGCTGTACGAGTTTCCTCATCTGTTCCGGTTTCTGCAAAATCTCTGTCATAATGTTCTAAAGACTTTCTTACTGTAATTTTATTGCTGCTTGTTGCGCTGGCATTTGCCGCCAATTTCAGACTGCTTCCTGTACCATCTATATTTCCATAGGTAGTATCCCCTACTACCGTCCAGCCGAGTGCCGCCAAATCTGCTCCTGCTGCAAGGGCGGTATAGTCATCGTCAATTAAAACATCGCCTTCCGCTGCCATCGCTGGCATCATACTGCCGATAACAGATATCATCATCACTAAAGATAGCAACAAACTAATACTTCTTTTTTTCATTCTCTGTGTCCTCCTTCCTACCGAATCACTACAATTGCACGAACTGTTGCGCTGTTTGCCGTCGCACTAACAAAAATCTTGTCATATCTCTGACGAATCTGTTTGATGTCGCCAAGCTCCGCTTTTTTATCACTGCTATCATAGATAAATATCGGCGGTCCGCTGGAACGGGTCACTTCATAGCTTGCTTCTTTGCCGTCCCCATCCGCACTGAAATCACATTTCAGCGTATGTACCCAACGGTTTTTGTCCTCTGATACCTGATTGAAATCCGCGTCAACCAAATATCCGCAGAAAGTTTCATAGTCGCCGCGTTCATCCATTCGTCCAATTGCCGGTTCTGTCCGGAAGCTGCCCAGCACGCGCACCGCGTCAATCCGGTCACGCACGTCCAGCGAATAGGAAATCAAATCCCCATTTTTCACCTCATTAAACTGACTCTGGTCAGTGATGTCCTCTGATACCAAAAATTCCGATTCTTTTCCTTCTGTTATCATCATTACTTTCTGAATAGTGTCGCCGGCTTCATTCACAGTTTTGCTGATTTTGTTCACAAACCCAACCTTGCTGGAGGTCGTAACAACACCAGGATTTCCCGCTTTCATATTCATAGTAACCACAATCAAATCTACTGCATGAGTGTCATCGTTGACATCATATCCTGTTACGGTATATTCTTGACCGTTATTCATTTCTACGTTCACCATGTAATCTTGCTCTGTCGGATTTGCATTGTTTTCCGGATCCGGAATACAAATCGTCATTGTCTGTTCGCTAACGCCAAACGCGCCGCCCTGCGATTTTCCAAAAGTCCGTTCATAGGAATTATAATACTTTTTGTCATAAGTATTCACTGCCTCCGGGAATGTGATTTCATTAATTTTTCCCTGTGCGTTTGTTTTATAGGCAATGACCTTACCGCGCAGTCCTGACAAAACACTGGAACTGATTTTTCTTGTAACCAGCACCATGTTGCCGTCCTCGTTTTCTTCCAGTCCGGTCACAGACGCTTTGTCTGCAATATCCAGCACACGCACTTCTTTGTTCTTACAAGCGATTTTCGCAATACTGGTATTCGCGCCACCCGATTCATTTTCCACCTCTTCTATTTTTTCCGCCAAGGTATCCGGAATCAGTGCACGAATCTGATACTCAGCGCTCATCGCCTGTCCGGCGGAGGTTTCCAAAATATAGGCATAGTTATCCGCCTGTTCCTTTTCTATGTAGACAACTTCATTCAAATAGTTGATATAGGCAAGCACTTCCTGACCAACAACCGCTGTCTCTAAAAGTTTCTTATCTTCACATTCAAAAACTTCTTCTCCAATGGTGATGGTTTCATCATTAACTTCATTGACTTTTCCCTTCACCTGTTTACTGCTATGCACCACTTCCGTGTTCATACCATCGTCAGCTGTGAAGATACTCAAAACATCATCCTTTTTGATGATTTCCGGGGAAATTGCATTTCCTTCCGCATCCGTCAAGGTCACAATTTTTTCCTTGTCATCCGGTGCTAATTCCAAGTCCTTGCGTCCACCAATCATAAAACCGTCTTTAAAATAGACCGTCCAATTGTTTTCCATAATATCTTCTACAATAACGCTGTCATGCGATTTCACAAACACAACTTCAATTACGTCGTCATTGTCGTTATCAATCAGTACCATGTTGCCATGGTCCAGATTCAGCAGATTTTCCGCTGTCCAAGTCACCTGGCGGCGGTTGTTCAAAATGTACATGGTTTCGCCATTTACGCTAAGTTGTTCATAAGCGCTGCTGTTTTCCCCTGTATAATAGGAAATTTTTGAACTGGATATTTCTTTGATGTCATTCAAATCAACTTTCCAGCTCTGATTTTTGATATTGGGTTTCATATCCTGAATGACTTCTTTGCCCGTATTTTCATCTTCATAAACAAAGAAATCAACCCACTGTCCTGCATATTGTTTGAAAGAGGGGTCTTTCAATTCATAAATTTTTCCGTTAATTTCAATTTGGTCTTTTGTGATAGAGGCAATCGGTGCCAGAAGCCACGTATCAATGGTTGCCGTTACAATCCCTGTCATTTTCATCAGATTGCCTTCACTTTTGTCCGTCAAATCATTCCGAAGCGTTTTCCCCACTGATACCTCATATCTTGTGCTGCTTCCGCCGCCGGTCACCACCACCATGTCGATGTCCAGCGCATTATATACCAGACGCGCGATTTCGCCGCGGGTCAGCGGAATTTGGGTCTGTCCCAAATTTTTCAGCAATCCGATTTCTGACGCCTGCATCATATACCCTGTCGGAAATCCGCCTTTTGCATTTGCCGCCGTACTATATCCCAATGTATTTACTAGGATTTTACAAGCTGCTTCTACTGTGATGTTTGCTTCCGGCTCAAACGTTGTTGCACTTGTTCCTTCAATTACGCGCAAACCACTGAGCATATTTATGTACCCCGCCGCCCAATGACTCGCCGGTACATCTGCAAATTTCCCTTCCGCCGCTGATAACGACGTTACATCCTCCAATCCCATCAACCGAATCACAATCGCTGTAAATTCTGCGCGGGTAACCGGCTGTTCCAGTTCCATATTTCCGTTCTCGTCTCCGACCATGATTCCCAGAGACTGCAAATCAAACATGACTGTATCCATGTCCGATTTTGCGGATGCTACCAACCCAGACATCATTGTCGTGAGCATTGCAACTACTAAAACCATTGAAAATACAATGTTTCTTTTTTTCATACAGCTCTCCTCCATCTTGCTTTGTTTATTAGCGCTTATTTTTATTATACCTTCCTAACGTACAAATCTCAATTGGCAATTCAGGATTTTTGATTTGCAATTTCGGTTTTTTTGATATGCAAAAGCGGCACTTCCCTTTATGCATAAGGGGATAAAGCCCCATATGTTACCATAAAAGAGAAATGCCGTTTTTATGTATTGCGAAAGGAAATAACGGTAGAAATAGGTGGTTTTTTCCACGGAAAGTCATAGACGGAAACCGGATACAAAATAAAGAATATTTACCGAAGAAAAGTAGGGGCAAGAATCTCCCCCTTCCGGTCTGTCATTTAAGAGAATACACGATGTTTATTACAAATAATCGTATGCACCTTCCACGCTTTCTCCGAATCCAATTCTATCCGCAAGAGCCCATCCTGTTCATGCAGAATAGGCAATATACATCCTGCATAGGCGCTGCGCGCTGTATGAACCTCTCGCCGGATGCCGCAGCAGCGAATTGTCATGTCGCACTGTTCTCCGCAGCCGATGAAAATATCATATTGTCCGCGCGGCAAATCCAGCAAAAAGACCGCCGACCTATCGCTCACCAGATACCGCTGTGCCAGCCGCTCGTCGCCCTGCACCGCCAGACCTACCGCTTCCGCCTGTTCAAATCCATACCCCTTGCGCACGGTATATGTCTCATTTTCCCATAGCACTGTCATAGGCAGCCTCAGCCGTTTTTCTTCCTCCGGTAGCTTTGATTCTTCCCATCCCATACCAAAAAACCAGACCGTCCGCTTCCGGTGACGTGTATCTGCCACATAATGGTCACACACAAAGGCGTCAAGCGCCTGTTCATAGTCTGTATTCTGGTTTTTTCCTGCATAAATCCGTGCACCTGTGTGGCTGGTATAACATAGCGGCACAGACTCGCGCTGCACCTGTGGCGCTGCATCGCCAAGCACATATCGTTTTCCCGCTTCTGTTTCCAGTACCAAAATTTCATTCTCCCATCGAAATGCTACGTTCTCCGGCAGCGTCAATCCTTGTATATTCCGCAAACGAATTGTGCCGCTGTGGCGGCAAAATAGTTCTATTCGCACTGTTTTTCCATCTTTCCGCCATGCAGACACCTCAGTACCGCCTTTTGCCAGTAACCGCTCAAACGCGCAATCCTGCCATGTTTCCGGCAGCGCGGGAAATACTTCTATTGTACCATCACCGTTGCTTTGCAGCAACAATTCCATAACTGCCGCAACGGTTTCTCCGGTACATTCCATCATTGCCGGATAATACATCGGTGGTTTGTTCACCAAACATAAATTCAGCCAGCG
>CATIYX010000256.1 GCA_949739095.1 uncultured Clostridia bacterium
ATGCCACGCCGCACCGATTTCCTTCATTAGTTTATCATTACCGGCATAAATGGTTATTCCGTCCACGACAGCACGGACGCCACGTCCTGCAAGTTCCTCTGAATCGGTAACGCGTACGGAATCAAGCGGCTGACCATATGCCGCTTTGAGCGACAGGGAAATGGGATGATCACTGTAGCTTTCTGCCAGCGCAGCGAATTCCAAAAGCTGGTTTTCGGAAATGTCATCCGGATGGATTGCAGTTACCTGAAAAGTACCATGTGTCAGCGTTCCGGTTTTATCAAACACAATCAGCTCTGTTTGTGCCAATGCTTCCAGATAATTGCTGCCTTTTACCAGAATACCGCATTTGGAGGCGCCGCCGATACCACCGAAAAAACTGAGCGGAACAGAAATCACAAGCGCGCAGGGGCAGGAAATAACTAAGAAAATGAGCGCACGCTGTATCCAGTCGCTCCAGCCGCCGCCGAGAATGAGGGGCGGCAACAGTGCAAGCAATGCTGCAAAAATAACAACCACCGGCGTATAATAACGAGCAAATTTTGTAATAAAGTTTTCACTTTTGGCTTTTTTGCTGCTGGAATTTTCTACTAAATCCAGAATTTTAGAAACGGTAGAGTCTCCAAACACACGGTTTACCCGAATGTGCAACAGTCCGCTTTGGTTGATACAGCCGCTGATAACAGTATCGCCAGGCTGCACATCACGCGGCAGAGATTCACCGGTCAGAGCAGAGGTGTTGAGTGCGGAAACGCCTTCCAGTACAACACCGTCCAGCGGCACTTTTTCGCCGGGTTTCACAACAATCGTATCGCCAACGGAAATATCGTTTGGATCCACCTGCGTAAGTTTGCCGTCCACTTCTATGTTCGCATAATCAGGGCGAATATCCATCAATGTGGTAATCGATTTACGCGAACGTCCTACCGCATAGCTTTGGAACAGTTCTCCTATTTGATAGAACAACATAACAGCAACGCCTTCCGGGTATTCTCCAAGGAAAAACGCGCCAACGGTTGCGAGTGCCATGAGAAAGTTTTCGTCAAAAATTTGTCCGTGCGCTATGTTGCGGGCGGCGCGCCACAGAACATCCCAGCCGATAATTGCAAACGGCACTAAAAACAGCAGTAGCCGCAGGAAGCCCTCCACGGGAATGCACAGTGCGGCGATGAACAACGCTGCTGCGGCAATGATGCGTAGCAGCATCTTTTTTTGTTTTTTATTCATTGAAACTCCTCATTTCTATAAAAAACTTAGAGAACGATGGTGCAGTCCGGCTCTACCTTGCGGCAAACCTTGACGACTTCCTTCATAATTTCGTCAAAATGGTCATCTGCCGCTTCCAGTGTGAGTTTTTGTGAGAAAAAACTCACGGAAGCATCCTGTACGCCATCAATTTTTTTAATTGCTGTTTCCATTTTTGCCGCGCAGTTGGCACAGTCAAGGTCTATCATTTTAAATTGTTTTTTCATCAAAAAAACATCCTTTCTATATTGAAATGAATTATTCCGCCAAATGCTCCATACCTTGATTGATAATGGTATGAACATGGTCGTCCGCTAAAGAATAGAACACGGTTTTTCCCTCCCGGCGGTATTTCACGAGTTTGCTTTGTTTGAGTGCGCGAAGCTGGTGCGAAATGGCGGACTGTGTCATGTTCAAAAGCTGGGCAATATCACAGACACACATTTCAGATTCAAACAAAACATATAAAATTTTGATACGCGTGGAATCTCCGAAGATTTTAAATAACTCCGCGAGGTCGTATAAAATCTCATCATCCGGCATGTTTTGATTGACTTGCGTGATGATTTCATCATGCGCATGAATATATTCGCAGCGTTCCACATCATTTTGGACAGACATGATATCACATTCTTTCATATGAATTATTGTTCATATGTTATTATATGCAAAAAGAAGAATTTTGTCAATACTTTTTCAAGAGAAATTTCAAAAAAATTCAAAAAAGGTATTGACTTAAAGTTAACTTTAACTTGTATAATGGTGTCAATAAAAGCAAAAACCATATACTAGAGTTGCTGATAAGCTAACGAAAACAGGGCATTAGGAGCAATGATAATATTATTAGAATCTGTAAATATAATATTGGTTATCTATGCTTAATGCGCTCGTTAGTCAATGAAACAGAAAAGGAGGGATTGCCATGCAATACAGAAAGCTGGGAAAAACAGGACTTTTAGTCAGCGAAATCGGTCTTGGCGCGGAATGGCTGGAACGGCATAATGCGGAAGAGTGCAGAGAAATTATTGATATTTGTGAGCAAAAGGGAATCAATATTTTGGATTGCTGGATGTCGGAACCAAATGTACGCTCTAACATAGGTGCCGCTATTCGTGGGCGGCGGGAAAAGTGGTTCATTCAGGGGCATATCGGATCTACTTGGCAGGATGGGCAATATGTGCGCAGCAGAGAAGTTCCCCAAGTGCGGGAGGCATTTGAGGATCTGCTGACCCGTTTGCAAACCGATTATATTGACCTTGGTATGATTCATTATGTGGATCAGGAATCTGACTGGAATCATATTCTCCGAAGCGATTATCTCGGCTATGTACAGGAACTAAAAAGTAGCGGAAAAATTCGTCATGTCGGCATGAGCACGCACAATCCGGTGATAGCGAAGCTGGCAGTGGAAAGCGGCATTGTTGAAATGATTATGTTCAGCATTAACCCTGCCTTTGATTTGCTTCCTGCAAGTGAGGAAATTGACGACTATTTTGTGGAACAATATGACGAAAGCCTGAGCGGCATTGCGCCGGAACGCATGGAATTATATCAGATTTGTGCGCAAAAAGAGGTCGGTATCACCGTGATGAAGGGATATGCCGGCGGCAGACTTTTTCAAGCGGAGGCGTCGCCGTTTGGTGTTGCGCTGACGCCGGCGCAGTGTCTGCACTATTGTCTGACCCGCCCTGCTGTTGCGTCCGTTATGGTAGGATTCGATAGCACGCAACATGTGGAGGAAGCGGTGAGATATGAAACAGCAAGCGAAGCAGAAAAGGATTATGCAACTGTTTTGGCAAAAGCGCCGCGCCATTCGTTTCATGGACAGTGTACCTATTGTGGACATTGCAAGCCTTGTCCGGTGGAGATTGACATAGCAATGGTGAACAAACTGTATGATTTGGCGGTGATACAAAAGGAAATGCCATCTTCGGTGAAAGAGCATTATAAGGCGCTGAACGCCACTGCCACTGATTGTATTGGCTGCGGTGGCTGTGAAACGCGGTGCCCATTCGGCGTTCCGATTATACAGCGCATGGAACAAGCAAAAGAATTATTTGATACAATCAAATAATATTATCATAGGAGTTTTCAGAGAGGAGGATAGAAAAAGCGGAACAAATTTAATCATTCAAAAGGAGGAATTGCTTTGCACGTGAAATCGAACATTACAAAAATTGTAGTATTTGTGGCAGCGCTGGCATTGGTTTGCGCCGCATTTATTTCGTTTGCTGCGAATGATAACAGCGTCGAAAATGCAAACGGCGTCCCGGCGGCTGCAAGTGAAAACACAGTAACGCTGCAAATTGGCAATCCTTTGATGACCCTAAACGGTGTGTCAATGGAAATTGACCCGGGCAGAGGTACGGTTCCGGTAACGGTATCGAATCGAACGCTTGTCCCGATACGGGCTATCATAGAATCGCTGGGTGGCAGTGTCGATTGGAACGAAGAACAGCAGCAGGTAACGCTAATCTATGACGGCGATGTTATCAAATTGACCATTGGTTCGCAGACGGCGTATTTGAATGAGGAAGAACAGATATTAGATGTGGCGCCGGCGGTAATCAATGACAGAACCATGCTCCCGATACGCTTTGTTGCGGAGGGATTTCAATTTCATGTTGATTGGAAGGAGGAAACACAAACTGTGGAAATCACAACATCTAACACAACACAAACGACAAGCTTAGCACATCAGACAACAGAGGAAACTGCTCCGGTGGTCTATATGACAACAAAAATCACGCCGGAAGCTATGGTGAAAATTTACCAGAAACTGGATAAAAAAGTGGAGGGTAAAGTTGCTGTGAAGCTTTCCACCGGCGAAGCGGGTAATACGCATTATCTGGACCCGAATTTAATCAAAGATTTGGTGCAATCGGTAGATGGAACCATTGTGGAATGCAACACTGCCTACGGCGGTTCACGCGCCAGCACGGCAATGCATAAACAGGTTGCTGCAGACCACGGTTTCACAGCAATTGCTGATGTGGATATCATGGACGAAAACGGCGACATTTCTATTCCGGTAACGGGCGGAGACAATCTCACGGAAAACTTTGTCGGCGCAAATCTTGCAAACTATGACAGCATTTTGTGTCTTTCCCATTTCAAGGGTCATGCCATGGGTGGGTTTGGCGGCGCCATTAAAAATATGTCGATTGGGATTGCGTCAAGTGAAGGAAAAGGATGGATTCATACGGCAGGCAAATCGAAAACCGACATTTGGGGCGGCGTGCAGGACAACTTTTTAGAGGCAATGGCGGAAGCGACTAGTGCGGTGGTGGACTATATGGACGGAAAAGTTGTTTATATTAATGTAATGAATCATCTGTCTGTGGACTGTGATTGTGACGGCAATCCTGCAAAACCGGAAATGGATGATGTGGGTATTTTAGCATCAACCGACCCGGTTGCGCTGGACCAGGCATGTGTGGATATTGTCTATGGCACCGACCGCGCACAAAGCGGCGCACTGATTGAACGGATGGAATCGAGAAACGGTATCCATACGTTGGAGCAGGCAGTGAAAATGGGGCTTGGCAGCAGAAGCTATAGATTGGTAGACGTAGACTAAATCATGATACAATCATTTGCAAAACGCTGAAGAAAATTTGACATGCTGTGTTCTTGAGATTATAATAGAGTAGTAATCATTTTTGAAATATAGGAGGAACATACAATGGCATGTTTTGTAGTACCAACAGCGGAGGCAATTGTCACAACAATTGTCAAGAAAAATGCTGATAAAAAAGCAAAAAAAGAAAACACAGAAATCAAAAACCCGTTCTTGAAAAAAATGAATTGGCTCAATACCATGTTGTGGGGCGGCAGCGCACTGCTGGCGTTTGAACATGTGTGGCACGGCGAAGTGACGCCGTGGTTCCCGTTTTTAACCAATGCGGCAAATCCAGCGGATGCAGCGGAGATGTTGTTTGAAATGGCAACCTCCGGCGTGGCAATGGCGGCGCTTGTGACCGCAGTATGGGTAGGGCTTGTCGCGGTGACAAATGTGCTGGAGAAAAAGCCGTTTTTGGCAAACGCGGGAGGAAAAGAATCATGACATTGCTGATAACGGTTTTTGCAGCAGTGACCGCGACAATCGTCTGGTATCAGTATGCAAACAGTAACAAAAAATTGGGTATGCTGGCGTTGATGTATTGGGGTGCGGCGCTGATGTGGTTTGTGGACGCTGTAGCGGAATACATAGAAATGGGCGCGGTATATTTCACGCCCACACCGGCGGAACTGCTTGGCGATGCATATCTCGGATTTTCCGTGGTTGCGCTGGGACTTGTTATTTGGCTTGCTGTGTTGCTGGTGAAAGACCCTGACGGTACCTTGCGTGCAGCACTGATAAAAAAGAAATAGAGTAGCACAGCGTGTGGTGCAAGGTCTGAACGGTTTTTGATGATGGAGAAACAAACATGATGATATGGGAAATTTTGCGGCGGGAATTTGTCTATATCTGGTACTATTTTTCCGTGCAGCTATGGCAAATTCTGCCATATTGGGCGCTGGGGATTGTGCTTGGCTCATGCATATCGGTGTTTGGAAAAGAGAAAATACATCGGTTCATGTCCGCCTTGCAGGAAAAACATCTTGGGGTGTTTGGAATCATTCCGGCGAGCCTACTAGGAATCGCTTCACCCCTTTGCATGTATGGCACTATTCCGATTGCAGCTTCCTTTTCACAAAAAGGAATGCGGGATGACTATTTGGCGGCGTTTATGATGTGCTCTGTGCTATTGAATCCACAGCTTCTCATGTATAGCGCAGCGTTGGGAACCACAGCACTGTGTATCCGATTCATTGCCTGTTTTCTTTGCGGTGTCAGCGCGGGACTTTTGGTGCGGTTGCTCTATCAGCGCAAACACTTTTTTTGCTTTGACGGATTTGTGCAGCAGGAGAGTCGCGATACCGACCCGAATCTGCTGAAACGTCTGCTGAAAAACATCGGCAGAAATATCAAAGCAACAGGCATTTGGTTCTTAGCAGGTATATTGCTCTCGGCGTTGTTTCAACGCTATGTTCCCGCGAATGCTTTTGCCAGTCTATTTGCAGGCAACAGAGGTTTTGGACTTCTGATGGCGGCAACGGTCGGCGTTCCGCTCTATGCGTGTGGTGGCGGTACCATACCGCTTTTGCAGCAATGGCTTGCAAACGGCATGAGTATAGGGTCGGCGACAGCGTTTATGGTAACAGGACCTGCAACCAAAATAACGAATTTGGGCGCACTGAAAATTGTGCTCGGAATGAAACATTTTTTGTTTTATCTTGTTTTTGTGATGGCATTTGCGCTGATTTCAGGCTGGCTTGTCAATCTCGTGATTTAGGCTGGCGGGGAAATTATTGATTGAGCCATCTCTATCATGTATCTGATTGGGGGTAGAATGCGTTGTCGGAACAACACAAACAAATTTCTTAAAAGAAACCTATTTCACCTAAAGTGTTGTTTCGACAGCGTTATATAATTATATTTTAAAAGTAAAGGAGATTTTTATGATGACAAATACAAGAACACTCGTAAAACCACGTCTTTCGGTTAAAACACAGATCATAGCGACTATTTCTGCTATTGTGGCGGCAGTTGCCGTTCCGCAGTTGCTGCACGTTATGGGCGCTGTTTCCGGATTGGGAACTGCGCTGGGCGAAACGTTTTTACCCATGCACCTGCCGATTATGTTGGTAGGGCTTTTGGCAGGACCCTATGCTGGTGCAATCGCAGGCTTGCTGGGACCGCTTGCAAGTTTCGGACTTTCCGGTATGCCGGTGGTTACCATGCTGCCGTTTATGATGATTGAACTGTGTGCCTATGGTCTGTTTGCAGGACTGCTGAGAAATGTTAACATGCCGACCGTGGCAAAAGTGCTGGGCGTGCAGATTGCCGGACGGCTTGTTCGCGCGGCGGCAATTTTGGTTGCTATTTATGCATTTGGTAACGCATCAGTGAAAGTGGCGTCTATTTGGATGAGCGTTGCAACGGGCGTATTCGGCATTGCGTTGCAATTGGCATTGCTTCCGCTGATTACTTACCGCGTAGAGAATTTGAAAAAATGAAAAACGATTTAGAAAAAGCAAAAGAACTCCTGACAAAAGGCGGTTACACCTGCGTTTTGTGCAAAGGTGAAACGGTTTATACAGCCACAGAACGTGGTGTGAAACCGCTGGTTGACTGGATTTTGAAAAATCAGGAGGTGTCGGGGTTTTCCGCTGCGGATAAAGTGGTGGGAAAAGCAGCGGCGCTGTTATATGTACGCATGGAGGTTGCGGCAGTATATGCAAAAGTGATGAGCCGCGCGGCAGCTGAAACATTGCAAAGATACGGCATTGCGGCAACCTATGACGTTATGACGGAAGCGGTGCGAAACCGGACGGATACAGGACTGTGTCCGATGGAGCAAACCGTGATGGATATTGATGAACCAAACGCGGCGCTGGACGCAATCCGCGCGAAAATGAAAAAGATGAGTGAACAAATAAAATGACCGGACACGCAAGCTGTTCAGAAAAAGTTGTAGATGGAAAGGGTGGTGACAAGTAGTATGAAAATTATTGAAAACAGTATTTTTCCGGTGGGAAAGAAAAATGATGCATTTGCAGACTATTTTGTGGGACAGAGCTATCTTGCCATGTTGTCGACAGAACAGGTTGCCATCGGCAATGTCACCTTTGAACCAGGCTGCCGCAACAATTGGCACATTCATCATGCCAAGAGCGGCGGTGGACAGATTTTGCTGGTGACAGCGGGCAGAGGATATTATCAGGAATTTGGGAAAAAGCCCATGGAAATTCACGCAGGCGATGTTATCAACATTCCTGCGAATGTGAAGCATTGGCATGGCGCCGCGCCGGATAGCTGGTTTCAGCATTTGGCGATAGAGGTGCCGGCGGTAGAAGGACAGACGCAATGGTGCGAACCTGTGAGCGATGAGGAATATCGTGCGCTGAAATGAGACAGGTAAATGTATTCCGAAGTGTGTGTATGCCTGACGAATAAAACCATGTCTGCTTGCAGAACAGGAGAATACGATTTGCTATCAATCAGTGAATTGTTATCTGATAATCTAAGTAAGTTCCTCAAACATGATAATAAAAAAATAAAGCCGGTTGGTATCTGTTATGCAACAGACGCCGACCGGCTTTATGCCGTTTTATATATTTTGAAGGATTGACTGTCATACTTTTTTCAGAAGCGGCAGAGAACAACCCTATACAACCTGAAAACTCCTATTTTACTACTTCCACCAGTTTCAGCTTTTGGAAAACAGACCGAAGATTCTGTGGCAAATCCTGTTCACCGATATCTTTTAAAACTTCTGTGGTTCCGGCTTTTTTTGCCGTTTCATAATACCAGCATTTATAGTCTATCACATCAAGCGTGCTTTGCAACTCGCGCATTTGTTCTTCCACAGCAGCACGCTGTTTTTGAAACAGTGCAAGGCGGGCGTCAATAGTGCTGTCGCCCTGTGCCACCATATCTAAAAATGTTTTAATATCCTTGAGCGGCATACCTGTTTTTTTCAAACATTCAATGATGTTCAGACATTCAATGTCAACATCTTTAAACATGCGAACACCGCCGCCGGAACGTTCCACGAAAGGCAATAGCCCTTCTTTGTCATAATAGCGCAGTGTTGACGGCGCAACGCCTATCAGTTTGGCTGTTTCTCCAACTGTATAAGTCATAATCATACCCCGCTTGATACCAGTGAATTTTTAAATTGTCCTATAAACAGTAATTTCCCCAATAGGAATTGTTCACATATGGTCAATTACCCATGCGATAGCCCTTTTCTCAGAGATATTTGATATTTTTATTATAGCGGAAATATGGGGAAATGTCAATGATAGCCGGTGCTATTCCTCGTTTATATTCTCCTGATTGGAGTTGTCATGGATTTGCAGCACCACCCACCAGCAGACTGAGAGCAATGTTGTTTTGCCGCGCGGTTTCCTTGAGTTGTTGCAAAAGCGGGGCGGTGAACCGTATGGTTCGTGCAATGTTTCGGCGGCAAAAGTCGTTTTTGATTTTGAACATGCTGC
>CATIYX010000257.1 GCA_949739095.1 uncultured Clostridia bacterium
CAGAATATCCAGAAAAAACAACTGAATATATGCCTGATGAACGTCGGAAAGCACCTTGTCCACATTTTGTTTCACCTGAGAAAGCGCAAGGGAGTTGGTAGAAACCGTTTGGTCGTGTACAACCTTGTCCATCATAGAATAGGTATAAATATTGATAATTAACGGAACAATCAGCAAAATGACATAGGGCAACAGCCATTTTGAAAGCAATCCTGTATGTTTATTAAAAAAATGTCGACCGAGGTCCATGAAATGTCCCCCCTAAAAATAGATATTCTAGTGAGATATAATTATATCAAAAAAAGCGCAAAAAGTCAATGAACCCAAGGTGAAAAAGCGTGTCTGCAAACTCTTTTGAAAAAATTTTTCAAAAACTTTTCAAAAAGGGTTGCATTTTCCGCATAATGGGTGTATAATGGGAACGAATTTTAGAAGCGTTTCTTTTTTTTGATTCAAAATGTAAACGATTACATTTATATCATTTTGGAGATTTTGAAACAGCGTATGAAAGCTTGCCGTCGCGCACTGCGGCTTGTGAAAGGAGAAAACAGAGCGATGAAAAAACTGAAAAAAATAGGTGTTCAACTGTATACAGTAAGAGATTATATGCATACGGAGACGCAAATCAAAGAAACATTTCAGAAACTAAAACAGCTGGGATATGACCAGGTGCAGACGGCGGGCTGTGCCGTTCCCTATGATGTATTTGGCGCACTTGCTGCCGAAGCGGGTCTTGAAATTGTAGGGACGCATGATGATTTTGACATGATGTGCAATGATTTTGAGCAGGCATATGAAAATCACGAACATCTACATACAAAACTCATGGGCATCGGCGGCTTCGGTTTCGGAGAAAGCCAAAACAGCAAAATATATGAAGAATTTGCAAAAAAGGCGAATGCGGTGGGAAAGAAAATTGCTGAAAAAGGCGGACGATTTACCTATCACAATCACAGTCACGAGTTTGTCGTTTTGGAAAACGGAAAGACCGGAATGGAAATTCTTGTAGAGAAATTGAACCCTGAAACCACTTCGTTTGTCCTCGACACTTATTGGGTACAAAACGGCGGAGGAGACGTACGGCACTGGATAGAGATGCTCACGGGCCGCATTGATATTCTGCATTTGAAGGACATGAAAATCTTAGCAGACACAGCACACGCATTTGCAGAAATCGGCAGCGGCAATCTCTATTGGGACGGCATTTTGCAGGCAGCGGAGACTGCCGGCGTTTCCTATTATGTTGTGGAACAGGATAAATGTGACGGCGATCCGTTTAAAAGTCTGCAAAAAAGCAGCGAATATTTGCATAAGAATTTTATGTAGGCAGGAAACTATAGTATTATAAATCACCATCAATGACAGGGCGCAAACACAGCTTTTGTTCGCCCCAGGTAGTTTAGGAGGAGAAAACAATGGCGGTAAACATTTTGGACCAATTCAAGGAAAATCAAGAAGTGAAAACGATTGACACAACCAAGAAACTGAAGGTCGGTATTATCGGAACAGGCTGGATTGCGGATGCGCATATCCTCGAATATAAGAAAATGCCTGATGTGGAAATTGTAGCAGGTGCGGATTTGACCTTCGGCAAGGCGGAAGCGTTCTTCAAAAAGTGGGAGGTTGAAGGTGTCCGTTGTTATCCTGACCACAAATCTATGCTGGATACCGAAGATTTGGACGCGGTCAGCATTTGTACTTATAACACGACCCACGCACAGTGCGCGGTTTATGCACTTGAAAAAGGCGTGAATGTGCTGCTGGAAAAGCCCATGTGCGTCACAATTGAAGAAGCGGCGGAGATTTGCCGCGCAGAGAAAAAAAGCGGAAAAATCATCTCTGTCGGTTTTCAGCCGCGTCTTGACCCGAACATGCAGATGATTAAAAAAATTGTGGAATCAGGAGAACTGGGCAAAGTATATTATATCCAGACCGGTGGCGGACGCCGCCGCGGAATCCCGACACCATTTGGCACGACCTTCATTGAAAAGGAAACCGGCGGTATCGGCGCATTGGGCGATATTGGCTGCTATTCCTTGGATATGGTGCTTAATGCAGTCGGTTATCCCAAACCGCTGACCGTCAGCGGTTATAAATCGGCATTTTTCGGTACGCGCCCAGAGTATTATCCGACACATCCGGAATATGCAGCAAAATTCGGCGTAGATGATTTTGCTGCGGCATTTATCCGTCTGGAGGGAGACATTATATTAGACTTCCGCATTGCTTGGGCAATGAACATGGATACGCCGGGCGATACGATTATTTTGGGAACAAAGGGCGGACTGCGCATTCCGTCTACTGAGTGCTGGAACGGCAGTGTCGGCGGGCCGATGAAGATTTATCACGAGGTTGCGGGCGAACAGGTGGAAACCGAAATCCCGATTATTCAGCCGGGCGAAGAAGGCTTGTTCTATGATAAGATTCGTTCTTTCTTGGACGCAGTGAAAGAAAACGGGACGGCGCCGGTTCCGACCAGCCAGATTATTTACAATCAAGCAATTTTGGATGGTATCGTGAAATCAGCAGCAAAAGGCAGAGAAATTGAGATTCAAATTCCGGAAATTTAACGGGCGGGAACGACGGTAATAAATGAAAATCAGGGAGGCAACTCATATGGAAACAGTAAAAGTAGGAATCATCGGATGCGGCGGAATCGCAAACGCGAAACACATGCCGGCTCTGCACAAACTGAACAACGTGCAAATGGTGGCGTTCTGCGATATCATCAAAGAGCGTGCTGAAAAGGCTGCGAAAGAATATGGCACAGAGGACGCAAAAGTATACACGGACTATCAAGAACTACTGAAAGATGGCAGCATTGACGTAATACATGTTTGCACCCCTAACCGTTCCCACAGTTTTATCACAGTGGACGCGCTGCACAGCGGCAAACATGTGATGTGCGAAAAACCAATGGCAAAAACCGCGGCGGACGCAAAAAAAATGTTGGATGCCGCAAAAGAAACAGGCAAAAAACTGACAATTGGGTATCAGAACCGTTTTCGCTCCGATTCACGCTATCTCAAAGCGACTTGTGAAGAAGGCACACTGGGCGAAGTATATTATGCGAAAGCACATGCGATTCGCCGTCGCGCAGTACCTACATGGGGCGTGTTTTTGAATGAAGAAGAACAGGGCGGCGGTCCGTTGATTGATATTGGAACACACGCGCTGGATTTGACGCTGTGGTGCATGGATAACTACAAACCGAAACGGGTGCTGGGCAGCGTATACCACAAACTGTCCGACCAGACACAGACAGCAAATTCCTGGGGCGACTGGGACCCGAAGGAGTTTACTGTGGAGGATTCCGCGTTTGCAATGATTCAAATGGAGGACGGCGCAACCATTATGCTGGAATCCAGTTGGGCGCTGAACTCACTGGATGTGGATGAAGCGAAAACCTCACTGTGCGGCACTAAAGCGGGCGCGGACATGAAACAGGGACTGCGCATCAATGGAGTGAAACATAATCATCAATATGTTGAGCAGGTCGCACTGGATAAAGGCGGCGTGGATTTCTATGACGGCGCAGCCGCTACACCGGCGGATTTGGAAGCACAGAGTTGGATTGATGCAGTTCTGAACGACAAAGACCCTGTTGTGCTGCCGGAACAAGCGTTTGTTGTGACACAGATTCTGGAAGCAATTTATGAATCTGCTAAAACGAACAAGGCAATCGAATTTTAAACAATTTATCAGATAACCCAAAAAGAGGATTCATTTTTTAGAATGAATCCTCTTTTTAATGTTTTAGAGACTACTTCCAGCGCGTTTTTTCCAAGAGGGGGACTTACTCCATCTCGCTTCGCTTGCCGTCATACCACCCCTTGGTGATTGCATTTCCCATTTACAAAGCGTCTCAAAAAAATAAAGGGGGAGACTGCTGCTTATAGCAGCAGTCGGAGGACATTTTTCGTTGATACATTATCCGTAGCGACATTCGGGGGGCGAAAAGCGGAGGGTAATTCTCCCCCCAAAAAAGTAAGAGGGGGAGGAGCCATAGGCGACGGAGGACATTTTTAAGAGGAGAGCTACCCGGAGTGATAATTGGGGGCAACAAACAACTTTATCCTTCCATGATATGTACGCCGTCGCTGTCCCAGCAGAGATGATACGCTTTACCGTCCAATGTAAACCTACAATCTTTTCCATCAAAAAGGAGCCCTTTCATGACAGGACGACTCCCGCGGAATGGACACAGCACCGCTGCAAATGCACGCGTTTCCCCGCCGCCGTTATTCTCCAGCTCCAGCCGTCTGGATGCGTGCCAAACATCCACACGTTCACCCACAATGCCATCCAGTAAAGTTCCTGTCAAGCCGGAAGTGGGATAAACAGCAATGTTTGCCCCTTCGTCTGCACTCGCCCAGCCGCCGTCCGCGGCTTGCACCTGTGTGGAATTAAAATGATAGTAAATCTGTACGCTGTCCTCCGGCTTTAATCCCTCCAGCCGGTCCAATACCACCACAAATGCACCGTCCACCAACGCCAGCGCACGACGATGCACCACCGGCGCATATTCTATATGAACAGCAACGGCATAGCGCAGACGCTCTTTCTCCGCCGCATCATAAATCTCCCCATATTTCTGGGGACCATAGGCAAAGGAACCTTGATATTCAAAATGGTCGCGGCGGTTCACTGTTAAAGTGTTGTGATAGGCAGGACTCTTTAGCTGGTATCGCAGGTCATTATTTTGATAGGTCACAATACCAGGGTCTACCAATAGCGGTTTCCCTAGCGCAGACAAATCAAAGCCCATGGGGTCAATATGCGCATGTAAATTCTGAATCGGCGTCCGGCAGGCGAACATCACACTGATATCGTCTTTTTCCCAGCCACTACGCAAA
>CATIYX010000258.1 GCA_949739095.1 uncultured Clostridia bacterium
AGCTACCGCATCGTCTGCATCAAACTGTACCAGAACGCCGATACGTCCGCCGCCATGAATATAAGCGGAAACAGGACCTTCATAACGAGCAAATCTTCTGATGTTCAGGTTTTCGCCAATCGTCAGGATTTTTTCACGCAGCGCTTCTGCAACTGTTAAGCCATTTTCCGGATAGGCTTCGTTCATCAATGCATCCATGTTAGCAGGATTTTTGTCCGCAACAATTTTAACGACATTGGATACGAACTGCTGGAAATCAGCATTTTTTGCTACAAAGTCGGTTTCGCTGTTAACTTCCAGCAAAGCACCAATTTTACCATCTGCAGAAATATAGGACTCTACGAGACCTTCTGCTGCAATACGGCCTGCTTTTTTTGCTGCCGCTGCCAGACCTTTTTCCCGCAGAAATTCAATTGCTTTATCCATATCACCGCCGCTTTCGGTCAATGCTTTTTTACAATCCATCATACCGCAGCCGGTTCTTTCTCTTAATTCTTTCACATTTGCCGCTGTAAAGTTTGCCATGTGACATTACCTCCTCAAAAAAATTCGTTTGTGCTATATTCATAAAATGCGGGGCGATTTTTTGAAACCGCCCCAACTGTGAAATTTCGTCTTATGCTTCTGCAGCAGCGTCATCGCTTTCTGCCTCAGCTTTTTCTTCCGCATCTGTACCCTGACGACCTTCCATAATTGCATCGGCAATGGTGGAAGCAACCAGTTTAACAGCACGGATTGCGTCATCATTTCCAGGAATGACATAATCTACTTCATCGGGGTCACAGTTTGTATCAACGATTGCAACAACCGGAATACCCAGTTTCTTTGCTTCTGCAATCGCAATTTTTTCTTTTCTCGGGTCAACAACAAACATAGCGCCCGGCAGTGTTTTCATGTCTTTGATACCGCCAAGGAATTTTTCCAGTTTGTCGCGTTCTGCTTTTAATTTAATAACTTCTTTTTTGGGCAGAAGATCAAATGTACCATCTTCTTCCATACGTCCAAGTTGTTCCAAACGGGCAATACGTTTTTTAATTGTATTAAAGTTTGTCAGCATACCACCCAGCCAACGGTTGTTTACATAGTACATGCCAACGCGCTGTGCTTCTTCACGAATGGAATCCTGCGCTTGTTTTTTGGTTCCAACAAACAGAATTTTCTGTCCGTCTGCTGCAACGTCACGAATGAACGCATAAGCCTGTTCGATTTTTTTTGCGGTTTTCTGAAGGTCAATAATGTAGATACCGTTACGTTCTGTAAAGATATACTCCTTCATTTTGGGGTTCCATCTGCGTGTCTGATGTCCAAAGTGAACACCTGCTTCTAAAAGCTGTTTCATTGAAATAACTGCCATGTTTACTACACCTCCGGTTAATTCCTCCATTTTACGCATCTTAGCCAAAGACCTACTGGCAAAATAGGCACCCTTTGAAAAATTGTAAAATGTGTGTTTTAAA
>CATIYX010000259.1 GCA_949739095.1 uncultured Clostridia bacterium
AGGCGCTGCCACCAATTCATAATTCGGATCTTTTTCTTCCATCAGCTTCATATATCTGCTGATATCTCCGCCAATATAACAAAACTTAGCGCCCGATTCCCCGCTGGTAATTTTTGCATCCATAATCGATGCATTGTTCGTCGGGTAGTCATTATCCAAAATGCCGTCCGCATACCACGTATGAAGCTGCGCTAAAAAATCTTTGAATCCCGGTTCTGCAGGACCGTATTTTACTTTTCCGCCATCAACATAAAAACGTGTTCCCACATCAAAACCGCTGCTAAATCCATTCCGACTGGTAAGAGCCCCCACATCACCGGTCAATGCAGCGGTTGCGCCTTTCTTCTCCTTAAACGCACGCAAAACAGTATCCCATTCCTCAATCGTCTCCGGCACAGAGAGGTTTAGCTCTTTCAGCCAATCGCCCCGCAAACAAAGACCGCCAAAAATACGGGCGTCTCCTAAATTAAATGCCGGAAATCCAAAGTATTTTCCGCTATCTGTTTTGCTTCCCTTTGCATACATATCTTGTGTTACCCACTTCTTAAAATTCGGCGCATCAGAATCCACATAGTCGTTCAACGCTACAATCACATTGTCGTTAATTGCCTTATCAGGCCCGCCGGGATAGGAAACCCAATCGTAAGCAATCATATCAGGAAATTCACGTGAAGCAATCATCAGGCTGAATTGCTCTGTTGCCTGTCCGGTTGGCGGATGAATAAAATCAATATGGATGCCGGAGCGTTTTTCCAGTTCCTGGAACATTGCCACATCTCCCAACGATTGCAATGACGAACTAACCCCCGCATTCAATTCCGTCCAATACGTCAGCGTCTTGGTTTCTCCTACCGTGCTTGTGTTCTGTTTTGATCCGCAGCCGGAAAGCATTCCGACCGCTAGTGTGCACGCAAGTGCAACTGTGAAAATACGTTTCATTTTCATTTTCCTCCTTATATTTTAATTGTTTCATTAACCCTTGACGGCGCCGGCAACAGCCACGGAATCGTCATGTTACAGATATCGGCTGCCCCTGAAAAATTTATATAAAATCCAAACTTTAGATTACGAAATGGTTTGATATATCTCACAAGCGTAATGCGCCGCTTGTTTCAGCTTCGTCAGCTGCTCTTCTGACAGCCCTGCGCCGCTGTATTGATTCTCTCTTGCATCGTTGCCGGTAATGATTTCATACCAGACAAGACCCGCAAGAACACGACCGGTAGAAGACAGATGACAGGTTGTATCACGATAGATGCTGTTCGTACCCATCGGCGGATTGAATCTGCCGTTTTTATCTTTCGTTCCCTCCGTCTCAACAAAACCGAGGTTCGTTATGGCGTACTCAACTGCGATTGCCGTTGGAATCATTTCTCCCTTTACCGATGAATAAATATTTGCGCCAAATGTATAATGCGGAACCAACGCGTTGGTATACGCAGTGCGCGCATTGGGTGTACCCGCTGCAAATTCTCCATTGTGGAACACCTTTGCATTATCTGTATACGGTGCCCATGTCATATGAACCAACCGTCTGGCTTTCGGCGCTTGTCCGGAAACGGCTTCCGTCATTGTCTGCCATGCCGTGGTGTTATTCTCCCACAGGTAGGAATCGTATGCCGTTGCATGCGTTGTTGCCTGCTGCACTACCACGTCCCATTGCTCCATTTGCAACATGTCACGTATGGTCGTATGATTATTGCTTTCCGCCCCATCCTTTTGAATCGTATAGTCGTTAGAATCATTCTTCCAATTATTATAGTGCCGCTCGAGCGTACAGCCGCCAATATAACAGTTATAAGGCTCAATGACAACACCATCCGCCGCTGCGATTTGTTTTAAATAGATAATAGAATCCTGACTGAAACTGTTTCCAATTGCCATCACTTTGTATGCCTTATGGTTTTCATCAAAGCGGCAGACAAGCGGAATTTTTATAGGTATCAGGTCTTCATAAGAATTGAGGGCAATTACTTTTACCGTGTATCCGTCTGCAAGTGTTACACCTTCCAATTTCAAGTCAGAAGCCGCGGCATACCAAGATTGCTTTGCCGGAATCTCTATTTTGCCGACATTTACCATAGTCAAGCGATTGTTATTATCATACAGCGCCATCAGTAAATTTGCATTCACACTCCGGTCAGATGTATTATACCACTCTGCCTCATAGCCGATTGTTCCATCACAGTATTTGATATCGCGGTTCGTACCCTTTAGTTCACTGCCGCTGCCATCTACCAATCGTTCTTCAAAGACAATCACATCTCCAATTACCTGTGAAAAACAATATTGCTTTTGATTTGACACGGAATCAACCGCCGTCTCCACCAGCGTTTCGATATAGGAATTCGCTTTGCTATATGCTGTTACTGTCTGAAATTCCGCAAAGCCGCCGACCAAGTCATCACCATATGCGGAAGCCGGAATCTCTTCCGGGAAATAGATTTCTTTAATTGACATACACCTGTAAAATGCATGTGTTGCAAGATTGGTGATGGAGGGCGACAGGATAATGCGCGTGAGTTTATTACAAATTCGGAACGCTTCCGCTTCTATGGTTTTAAGCGTGCTTGGCGCAACAAATTTGGTGATTCCCGATGCATAAAATGCAT
Organism: uncultured Clostridia bacterium; assembly: GCA_949739095.1. Classification (GTDB taxonomy): domain Bacteria; phylum Bacillota; class Clostridia; order RUG12999; family RUG12999; genus JAAWTG01. The sequence goes on from CATIYX010000259.1 coordinate 2,613, forward strand.
ATGTTTCTATCGTTTCAAGACCGGTGTTCATCTCCACATCACTTAAATTTGAGCATTCAGAGAATGCACGCGCCCCAATCGTTTTCAGATGTGCCGGAAGCACCGCCTTTTGAATGTTTTTATTTTTTTCAAAGGCGTTATTCTGAATCGCTGTAACCGGATAGCCGCCCGCAGATTCAGGAAGGGTGATGACTGCTTGCTGTGCAGCGGGCAAATAATCAGAGTCGATGCCCGTGATTGTGGCTTCTCCGTTTGCCACAGTATAGGTAAATCCATCCGCTATTAGCTTTACATCGTCTGCTGAAAGCACGATTTTGTGTGAACCGCTGAACAGATTTCCAAATTGATCTACCAGATTATCGGGAAGTACAATGGAATAAACAGCAATAGCTTCAAGATTGTCACTGATTTGCACCCTGATTTGACTGTCCTCTACCGAAATGAGCGCATTGTTTACTGTCTCGCCATTCTTGAATACCTGAATGCCGTTTTGTACTACACTTCTATAGTTTGCATCAATGATATTATCGAAGTTCAACACAGCATCAATGACATTATTATTGTAAGAAATGGATTTGCTATAAGTATCAAACCGTGTTTCCGGCACAACCGTACTAATCCATGCGCGTTCCATAAAGAAGTAATTCCCTTTGTTCGCAAAGGTGTTATAGTTGCCGCCGGTTTCATAGCCCGTCTCACACTGCGTCTCTGTTAAGATTTTTGTCAGTCCGCTCGGACTGGATTTATCCCCTGCTTTCCATTCATTGCTGGTTATCTTCATCCGAACTACGCCATTCTCCCAATTTCCCAACGCAGACACCGGAATGGAAATCAGTTTCCAGCCCGTCCAGTTCGCAATAATACCGGCGTGCCGATATGTTGTGCTTACATCATTCGTATCATTATTATTAAACACTTCACATGCAAGAACATATTCACTGTAATTGCCAAACTGGTCATACGACACACTCGGATTATACATCCAAAGATTCAGGTAACAATTGTCTGAAACCTTGAGCGCATTTGCCTTATCAGCAATTGTGGGCGCGTCGTTAGGTAATGCAGTCGTAGTATAAAAAATTGCTTCGGCTGCTCCATTAGCCCCGCCCGTTATCCAATTATAGTTGGTTTCCTGTTTTATATATGCATTTTGAAATGTTTTTGACTGTGCATTTTGGTTATAGAGCCGACCGGATCCATAGTTTACAGTTATATTCCCGCAGTTATCAGCCGGCGGTTGACTGAAATCTGCCAAAACAATGTCATTCTCCCCCCCCGCAAGTGCGATAGAAGCTGCGGGTGTTTCAAATGTATTTGCACCGTCCGGCTGATTTTTGGAAAACCAGAATTTTTCTATTCCAAACGAACCGTTTTCCAGCCACATGGCGCCATTAGACGCCGCACAGTGAAGATTTGTTTTTGTATCGCCGCTATAGGCATAGGTATTGTTATCCAGCCAATTATTTACCGCAAGATTCACAGTTTTATACTGCCTAACTTTATTATCAGCAGGCTTGGTATCAAAATTAGCAAATTGACCTGAACTGAGTGGAATGGAAACCAATTTATATCCTGTCCAGTCCATGTTCCCCAATATGTAAAGAATGTAGGAATTTTTCCCCGCCGCATTTTTTTCGCCCGTTTCTATTTGCAGCAGAACCGTACCTTTTTGCGGTTTTGGAGAATATAACCAAAAATTAATGTATTCGTAATCCAGCAAACCGACCGGGTTTGCGTTGGATTGCAGTTTCCAACTCCGCCCCATATCCGATGTTGCCGTTTTTCCGTTGACAGTAAACATGGCGCGCATTGCATTTCCATCGGGACGGGAGTTGAGCGTTTCACTGCTCGCATTGTTCATTGCTATTTGCGAACGCCTTGTATATTCTAACCCAAGCAATACACTGTCATCTGCGCCGTTCGTTGGCAGCAATGTTGTTGCTTTGGCGCTGTCTTTTTCCAGTCGGATGCTATCAATCCACATGATGTCGCCGGTCTGCCAGCCCTGTCCCTCTTGTATGTTCCAACCGCTCATACTGATGGAAAAGTGCGAAACCACTCCGTTTGTTGCATGAGACAGAACTGTCGTCAACTTGCTGACGGGAATGACAATTTCTTGCCAGCCGGACGAGGTAATCGTAGCTTCCAGTTGTGAATATTTTCCGGAGACTTCCGACCATACAGCCGGGTTTTTATGAAAGAAAACGGCGTTCCATTTTGAACCAATATTTTCGGAATAGATTGTTAAAATGATATTATCATAATTTCTAAAGTCTGCTTCCTGTAAAGCCATTCTGACTTCGCCGCCAAAAGGAATTTCCATAGAATACAATGCCCCGTCATAAGTATGCTTCGTGCTTGCAGTCACTTTGTTTGGTTTGGATATAACCGCCGATAGTGCGGCGTCATGGAACGCTGCCAGTTCAAACGATTCTGTTTCCTGTTCCGCATTTACCGGCAACAATGCCAGAATCAAAACTGTCGCAAGCACAATTGCAAAGATACGTTTCATTTTCATTTGCCTCCTTCTGAACGTTTTATCAAGGCTTTGATTATTCAAAAGCTTTTTGCTTTTGGTTGAATTGTTTCATTAACCCTTGACGGCGCCAATCATAATACCTGTTACAAAATACTTCTGAATGAACGGATATACCAGCAAAATTGGCACCGTTGCCACAATGATGGTTGCATACTTGATGCTTTCACCAAGGAAAAAGCGGTCAGAAGCCGCTGAGCCCGCCGTCATCTGGCTTGTGTCATTCATGAGCAAAATCTCGCGCAGTACCAGCTGCAACGGATATTTTGCACGGGTGCGGATATAGAGCAGCGCATTGAACCACGAATTCCAATGTGCCACACCGTAAAACAAAACCATAACGGCGATAATCGGCAGCGACAGCGGCAAAATAATACGGAACAGAATCAAAATATCGTTCGCCCCGTCAATTTTTGCCGATTCCTCCAAACTTTCCGGAATTTCCGCAAAATTTGTACGCATGATAATCATATTATAGGTACTGATTGCGCCCGGCAAAATCAACGCCCACAGCGAATCCCCCAGATTCAGCCATTTATAAACCACCAGATAAGTTGGAATCATACCACCGCCAAAATACATCGTAAACAGCGCCATATATGTCATCACACCACGCAGGGCAAACTTTTTACGCGTTAGCAAAAACGCACAAATTGCTGTCATAAGTACATTGAGTGTTGTACCAATCACCACGACAATCAGCGTGGTACGGTAACCTGATAAAATGTTTGGGTTTTGCAGCACCGCCTGATAGGAAGCCAAACTGAATCCTTTTGGTAACATCATCATCCCGCGTGCACCAATCAACTGCGCGCTGTCTGAAAACGAACAAGTTACCACATACCAGAACGGGTAGAGCGTAACCACCATCATTAAAATCATAAATAGAATATTACATACCGAAAATACTTTTTCTCCGGCAGAGCGTTTCATTACCATCTCTCTATCCCCCTTAAAATAATGACGTTCCGCTCAAACGGCGTGAGGTCTTGTTTGCCGCTACCAACAAAATCACATTCACGACTGACTGAAACAAACCGACCGCTGCGGAAAAGCTGTAGCGCGACTGCCCGATTCCCATACGGTACACGTACGATGAAATAACGTCCGCCACTTCATATGTTCCCGGTCCATAGAGCAGGATAATCTTCTCATACCCTACGCTCAAAATCTGTCCTATACGCATAATCAGCATAATCATAATGGTTGGCAGAATACCAGGCAGAGTAATGTGAAGCGTCTGTTTCCAGCGACCCGCGCCGTCAATGACCGCGGCTTCATAAAGCTGCTGGTCAATGCCTGCCAGCGCCGCCAGATAAATAATGGAGCCCCAGCCGATTCCCTGCCAAATATCAGAAATCACGTAGATTGCCCGAAAATACCGCGTATCACCGACATAATTGGTTTTCTGTCCGCCAAATATAGTGAACATACGCGTTAAAACACCGTCACTCGACAAAAAATCTACAACCATGCCGCAAATAACCACCAAAGAGATGAAATGCGGCAGATAAGTAACCGTCTGTACCACCTTTTTAAACCGACGCTGACGCAGTTCATTCATCAGAAGTGCAAAAATAATCGGCGCCGGAAATCCGAATAGAATACTGTAAAAGCTGATGATCAGCGTGTTTTTCATCAACCGACCGAAATAGATGCCGCTGAAAAATTCCTGAAAATATTTCAGTCCCACCCATTGGCTTTCCATAATCCCCTTGCCCAACTCATATTGCTTGAACGCAATCACCAATCCAAACATAGGCAAGTAACAAAACATAACATAATAAGCAATGACCGGAATTGCCAGCAGATAAAGATACCGGTTCTGCCACAGTTCGTTTTTTACCTTTGTTGTCAGAGAGAAATGTTTGCGCAGGTCTGTTCCTGTATTGTTTGCTGTTATAGTTGCTTTCATGATTTTTCTCCCCTCTAATACTCTTTAAAAATAACGATGGTATTGATATTAAAATAGCGTGCTGTATAAAAGATGTAATCCCCTTGTGCAATGTCACCCATTGTACCCACTGTACCACGGTTATGAACCGGATCATATATATAGATTTTCGCATTGTTTGTTATGGGGAACACTCCTTTGCGCGCGCCGTAATCAATCACCATTTCCCGCTCCGCGGCGTTTGCCTTCACAACCTGTCCGCGTAGAATGGTAGTCTCACTATATGCACTCCCCTTGATACCCTTCTGAGTAAATCCTTCCTCCGCTTTGAACTGCTGCACAATGTCTTCTGCATCGCTATTGTCGTTAAGGGCAAATTGCACAATATCGCCCTTACGCAAATTTTTAGACTCCAAAATTGTTTTGTTCGCTGTATAAACCACTGACATACTGCCGTTATACAGTCCCCGCAGCGCATAAACAGGTTCGTCATCATCATTGACCGCTTCGTTGATATCTGTCACCACCATGAACGGAGAGCTGTTGCTGATATTGGTTATCTTTTTATCCACGGTACATGCTTTTGCACAGCGCAATTCATCCATGTCGTAAAGATTGACATTGCTGTAACTCTGGTCGTGTATGAGCAGCGCAGCGCCGCCGGCGGAAAATTGATCGTCCTCCGCGCTTTCCGGCTGCGGCGGAATGAGGAACACCTTTGCATCCTTCACGCAAGCGTAATCTTCAAATGAACGGGAATTGGACATGTTCCGATAAACGATGGAACCAATTGTCATTGATTTGCGAAAGACCCCGTCACGAATTGCCGCTTCTTCTCCCGCGCTTCCGGCTTCAATTCCCTGCGCCGTGTTCAACTCGCTTATCTCCCGTTCTGCACTGACGCGGTATGTCACCAACTGTGGTATCACCGTACCGTTTTCCGTAAGCAACCTATATGCTTCTGCTGCTGTCCTACCCACCTCACCGTTGAGACGTAGCTTGCTGCGCAAAGGCAATTCAACCCAGCGGTTGTTTTCCGTAAATATTTTCAACATATAGGTACCAAAAATTCCTTCTTTTCCAGCTTTCACAAAACCGTACACAACATCGCGTTCACTGTTTGATGCAACAATACGTCCAAACGCATCAATATAGAATGTCCCCTCATCGTCCACTTTCAGGTTTTTCACCATAGAAGAACTAATATCATATTCCGTGTCTTCAATGGTCACTCGCTTATCACTTTCATTTAGCGTATTCAAGGTTCCTGTTACGCATTTCTTGCTGACCAAAACTTTTTTAATCGGTTTGCCCTCTCCAATGGATTCTGCATAAGAAAGCACGTCCCATTGCGCCAACTCCTCTAAGGAAATCGCTTGACCGTTATTTGTCATATACAGATGATATTCGCCACTTGCCGAATCAAGTTCAACACTTTCACCGCCAAGATAGTCCGTTACCGTACCTGTAGTAGCAGATATACCGGAAACAACAATAGTTCGGTATGCATCCAGAAGCAGCACATCATAAGCGCCGTCCCGATCATTATCAATCAGCGTCAGTCTGCCACATTCGCTCTCAAATAGTGCAGTCGAAAACGGAGTCTGTTTGCCGTTATAAATCACGCTCGCCAGCCGCGAAAGTTCTGCGGTTCTCAATTTTCCCGTCTCATCCGCATATGTCAGCTTTTGTGCAGTAATCTTGGAAATATCCGCAATATCCAATTCAATCGTTTCATTCTTATTTCGTTTCGGCGCGGCATATACCAAAGTACAGTCTTCTCCCTGCTCCTCACGGGCATATGCTGCTACAGAATAGCCAAGCCACTTCTCCGCCTGCGTTTCGCCCGTGGCGTAGCTTTTACCGTCAACAGTGACATACCCCTGTCGAATCGAACTGTTTCCGGTCAGCAGTGTGGTGAGTTCCGTGCCGTCCAACACGCCGTCAATCCGATAGATATGAAACCGTTCTTGCAAAAGCGTATCTTGTGCATCACTACTGAGTGTAACACTTGTACCTCCTACTGTTTTCACCTGAAAAATCGGAGCGTCTAAAGCATTTTCTATCATCCTCGCCGCTACCGAACCTGTGATTTCCGTTAAACTGCCGCAGCCTGCAAACAGTTTCAGCTGGTTTGCCAATATCTGATACCCGCTCGGATATCCGCCTCGCATTTCTGCCAGTGTTTTATACCCAAGAACCGTTACCAGCAGTTTCGCCGCCATGTCCTGCGTTACAGGGTCATTCGGTCGAAACATTGCCCCCGTGGTTCCCTCTGCCAGCCCAATTTCATAGGCTGTGCAGAGGAATTTATAGTTCTCGTCACCTTGGTTTATATCTCCGAATGGCGCAGTATATTGCGCACCGATGATAGTATCCGGCTCAATACCGGAAAGTCGAACCATCAGACGGATGAAGTTGCCGCGTGAAAGCGGTGATTTTGATTTCAGTATACTGGTTTCTCCCTTATCCAAAATGCCAAACGCTTCCAACTTCTCTATTGTGTCGTCCTC
>CATIYX010000260.1 GCA_949739095.1 uncultured Clostridia bacterium
AAAGCCAGCCGAAAACAAACGGTCCAAAACGTGTTTTGGTGATTGGGGCTTCCACAGGTTATGGATTAGCATCCCGCATTAGCGCTGCTTTTTCCTGCGGTGCAGCAACACTCGGCATTGTGTTCGAAAAACCGTCCGTGCGTGGGCGCAACGCTTCCGCTGGCTGGTATAATACCGCTGCTTTTGAGGAATTTGCACAGACCGACGGTCTTTATGCAAAAACCATCAATGGCGATGCATTTTCAGAAGAAATCAAACAAAAAACAATTGATATAATTCGACAAGATTTAGGTACGGTTGATATGGTTATATACAGTGTAGCAACCTCCCGCCGCACCGCACCGGACGGAACGGTTTACAGTTCTGTTTTAAAAACTACCGGCGGCGTTTACAGCAACAAAACAATTGATCTTGCTTCGCGTACTATTTCTGATGTAACCATCGACCCTGCTACACCGGAAGAAGTGGAAGCAACCGTTAAAGTCATGGGCGGTGAAGATTGGGAAGCATGGATACATGCGCTGAAAAACGCCGGTGTTTTGTCAGAGCACGCTGTTACGGTCGCATATTCTTATATTGGACCAGAACTGACGCATCCAATTTATTTAAATGGCAGCATTGGTAAAGCAAAGCAGGATTTATATGATACCAGCCGCCGTATTAGTCAAGAATTGGATGGTGTGGACGCTTATATTTCTGTCAATAAAGCGCTTGTGACACAATCCAGCTCAGCCATTCCAATTGTTCCGCTCTACATCACCATTCTTTATAAAATTATGAAAGAAAAAGGATTGCATGAAGGCTGCATAGAGCAGATGTACCGCATGTTCCATGATAAATTGTTTACAGGACAGCCTATTTTAGACGAACAAGGCCAGCTTCGTTTAGATGACTACGAAATGCAAGAGGATGTGCAACAAGCAGTCATGCAGGCATGGACATCTCTCTCGGAGGATAATTTGGCACAAATCGCAGACATCGACGGCTATTGGGAAGATTTTTACCATATGTTTGGATTCCAGGTATCCGGCGTTGACTATGACGCCGATACGGATGTGGAAGTTGCCGTTCCCAGCATCACCGAATAAATAAAGCAATTATTAAAAAAGCGTGTATTCAAATAATGAATACACGCTTTTTATCGTTATTTATTATTTATTTCCACGGATATATGCATCCATCGCTGCTGCCGCGTTCTTCCCTGCTCCCATGGCAAGAATAACTGTTGCCGCACCAGTTACGACATCTCCACCAGCATAAACACCTTCTTTTGAAGTCTGACCAGCTTCATCTTTTACAACAATACCGCCCCATGTCTGTGTTTCCAGTCCCGGCGTTGTTGCCTTAATGAGCGGATTCGGCGTTTGTCCAATCGCGATAACGATGGTATCCATCGGCAAAACTTCTTCTGAACCTTTAACTGGCACAGGACGCCGCCGTCCCGATGCATCCGGTTCTCCAAGTTCCATCTTTACACATTCCATGCCTGTTACCCAGCCGTTTTCATCTCCTAAAATCCGCACCGGATTCGTTAACATTTTAAACTGAATGCCTTCTTCTTTTGCATGGTGCACTTCCTCCAAGCGCGCCGGCATTTCCTCTTCGCTCCGACGGTATACAATCGAAACCTCTTCTGCTCCAAGGCGTTTGGCGCTTCTGGCAGCATCCATCGCAACATTCCCGCCGCCGACAATAGCTACCTTGTTTCCTATTTTAATCGGTGTGTCTGTTTCAGGAAACTGATATGCTTTCATGAGATTGATACGGGTTAAAAATTCGTTGGCAGAATAAACGCCGTTAAGATTTTCCCCCTCCATTTTCATGAAAGATGGAAGCCCCGCCCCAGAACCGATAAACACCGCGCGAAATCCATCCGCCAGCAGTTCATCTACTGAAACCACTTTCCCAACAACCATATTGGTCTGAATTGTAACACCTAAATTTTTTAGCGCATTGATTTCCTTCTGCACAATTTCTTTAGGCAGACGAAACTCTGGAATTCCATACATCAAAACACCGCCCGGCGTATGAAACGCTTCAAAGACTGTTACTTCATAGCCGAGTTTGGCAAGGTCGCCTGCACAAGTTAGCCCTGCCGGTCCCCCACCAACTACAGCAACTTTAATACCATTAGACTGCGGTTTTTGTACTGTTTCTTTTTCCTGTTTCATACGGTAGTCTGCTGCAAACCGTTCCAGTCGTCCAATACCGACCGGCTCTCCTTTGATACCACGGACACACTTTCCCTCGCACTGGTTTTCCTGCGGACACACGCGTCCACATACGGCAGGAAGCGAGGTTGTCTGCGCAATCACATCATAGGCAGCATCAAAATCTCCCTCCGCAATTTTCGCAATAAAATCCGGAATCTGGACATTCACAGGACATCCATTCACACACGGCGCATTCTTGCAATGCAGACAGCGTGTTGCCTCTTCCATTGCCATCTCCGGCGTGTAGCCCAGCGCAACCTCTTCAAAATTCTTGTTTCGGACTTGTGGGTTCTGTTCCGGCATAGAAACCTTCTTCAGTGACATATTCGGCATTGTATCATTCCCCCTTTTTCATCAAACGGCAATCAGCTTCACGCGCAAATTTTTCTTCTTCCTGAAACATTCTGGAACGCCGGATAGCTTCATCAAAGTCCACTTGATGTCCATCGAAATCCGGTCCGTCTACACAGGCAAATTTGGTTTCGCCGCCGACCGTCAAACGGCAACCGCCGCACATACCGGTACCATCTATCATAATTGGGTTCATGCTGACAATGGTTTTGATATCATATTTTTTTGTCACATCGCAAACAGCCTTCATCATCACCAGCGGACCTATTGCAATTACTAAATCATATTGATTTCCTTCCTGAATCAAGCCTTCCAGCACGTTTGTGACAAATCCTTTTGTACCGTTGGATCCATCATCCGTTGCAATCACACAGCGGTCACTACATGCCATAAGTTCTTTTTCCAAAATAATCAATTCCTTGTTGCGAAAACCTGCAATGCTATGCACTTCCGCCCCCAAGCAGTGCAGTTCTTTTGCCTGCGGATATGCAATCGCCGTACCCAAGCCGCCGCCAATGACCGCTACCTTTTTATAGCCTTCCAAATGGGATGCCACCCCCAAGGGCCCCACAAAATCCTGTAAACATTCCCCTTCTTCCAGTCCGTTCAGGCATTGCGTTGTTTTTCCAACAATTTGAAATATGATAGTGACTGTTCCTTTTTCCCTGTCATAATCTGCAACCGTTAACGGAATCCGCTCTCCGTTCTCATGAACGCGAAGGATAATAAATTGACCCGGCTGCGCCTTTTTCGCAATCATCGGCGCCTCAATTTCCATCAATGTTACAGACGGATTCAGCGACTCTTTCCTCACAATTTTATACATGCTGCCGTTACGACCCCTTTCTATTTTCATACCATAACAATATGGCACAATATCTTGACAAATTTCTCGTACCTATCATATTACTATAAATTGAATGAAAATTCAATAGGTAAATTACAAAAAATCTTGCGCTAATTCTCCTGTTTTTCTGTCACCCAATTCTATTTGACAAGCTATGGCGCTTGATGTATAATAAAGATTGGTTATAAAATGGTCAAATTTGAAGTTTTGAAATAGGAGGTGCAGACATAGTGGATGCGGATCCTCGAACGTGGATGAATCAAAATAATAAGAGGACGGGCAGCGCTATGCCGACACGTGTTTTGCCGCCCGTCCTGTAAAGGAGGCAAAACATGGTAAACTACTACAAAACAGTGGACGGGCGTATCAATGAAATTGACACGCCGGAAAATGGCTGCTGGATTAACATGATTGACCCCACCAAAGAAGAACTGGAATATATTTCTTCTAATTTTCAGGTGGAACAGGATTTTATTGTCGCAGCGCTTGACGATGAGGAAACCTCCCGTATTGAACTGGAGGAAAACCAAACCTTAATGGTCATTGACATTCCCATCGCGGACAAAGAAAACGATAATATGATTTATTATACGCTGCCGCTTGGATTCATTATTACCGAAAACCACATTGTGACGGTCTGCCTGAAGGAAAACACCATCATCAAAGAATTTTCTGCAGACCTCATCAAAAATGTGCATACAAATCTGAAAACGCGCTTTGTACTTCAGGTTTTTTATAAAGTTGCAGCAAGATTTTTGCAATACCTCAAGCAAATTAACAAAATGTCCGGTGTTATTGAGTCGCGGCTGCATGTTTCCATGAAGAACAAGGAGCTAATTCAGTTGCTAGATTTGGAAAAATCTCTGGTCTATTTCTCTACCTCTCTCAAATCGAATCAGGTAACAATGAAAAAGGTCACTCGCGGTAATTTTCTCCGACTCTATGAAGAAGACAAAGATTTGTTAGAAGACGTGTTGATTGAAATTGAC
>CATIYX010000261.1 GCA_949739095.1 uncultured Clostridia bacterium
CTGCCGTTGTCCCTGACTGAGGTTGGTTCCGTCACTGGTGAGCATGGTGTCATAGCCTTGCGGCAGATGGCGGATGAACCCGTCCGCATTTGCAAGTTTGGCTGCAGCCTCCACTTCCGCATCTGTCGCATCCAACTTTCCATAGCGAATGTTGTCACGCACGGTTCCGGTGAATAAATGCGTATCTTGCAGCACCATCGCCAGCGAACGGCGCAAATCGTCTTTTTTGATTTTGCGGATATTAATACCGTCATAGCGGATTTTGCCGTCCGGTACATCGTAGAACCGGTTGATGAGGTTGGTAATTGTCGTTTTTCCCGCTCCCGTTGACCCGACAAATGCAATTTTTTCGCCCGGTTTTGCGTCAATGTCAATGTCGTGCAAAACGGTTTTGTTCTCCTCATAGCCAAAGGTGACATCGTCAAACTCCACTTCGCCGCGCAGCGGTGTATACGTCAGCGTACCATCTTGGTGCGGGTGTTTCCATGCCCAGTGCCCAGTCCGTTTTTCGCTTTCCACAATAGTGCCGTCCGGCCGCTCTATGGCATTGACCAGTGTTACATAGCCTTCATCTTCCTCCGGCACTTCGTCCAGCACTTCAAAAATACGCTCCGCACCTGCAATTGCGTGCAAAACAACGTTAAACTGCTGGGAAATCTGCGTGATGGGCTGGGAGAAGGAGCGGGAAAATTGCAGGAAAGACGCAATGGTACCAAGGTCCATTCTGCCACTTATCACAAGCAGTGCACCCGCTGCCGCCGTTAGTGCATAGTTCACATAGGAAAGGTTTCCCATAATGGGCATCATGATGCTGGCGAAGGTGTTTGCCTGTGTTGCCGCATCACGTAGCGCTTCATTTTTCTCAGCATATTCTGTGCGCACTTTTTCTTCGTGGCAAAACACTTTCACAACTTTCATGCCTTCAATGGCTTCTTCCGCATATCCATTGGCGGCGCCCATTGCTTTTTGTTGTGCACGATAATAGGCGCTGCTGCGTTTTCCAATGGTTTTCACCACCAAAAACATCACGCCCAGCATTATCAGAATCAAAACCGTAAGCAGCGGACTGAGAATTACCATCATAATGAATGTTCCCACCGCAGTCAGCGTTGCGGAGATAAGCTGCGTCATTCCTTGGCTCAGCGCCTCGCGAATGGTATCCACATCTGAGGAAAAGCGGCTCATCAGTTCGCCGTGTGTGTGCGTGTCGAAATAACGGATAGGTAAATCCTGCAAACGGTTGAACAAATCTTTCCGGATACGGTTGAGTGTTCCGTTGGTAATATAAATCATAGTGCGGCTGTAACCAAACGTGGACAGTACGCCACAGAGATAAATTACCGCCATAATGGTAATCATTTTCAAAAACGGTGCAAGAGCCGCCAACGTGGGAGAAGTGCCAATCAGCGGCAGAATACATTCGTTGAGCAATGGTTTGAGAAAATAGGTTCCGGCAATGCTTGCGCCCGCGCTGACAATCACCATCAGCACAACAAATAGCAACAGCCATGTGTTTTTGACCATATATCCCGACAGACGAAGCAACGTCTTACGGATACTTTTCGGTTTTGCAGGGACTCGCATTTTTCCATGAGGCGCCATTTACGCCACCCCCTTCTGCTGGGAGTCATAGACTTCCCGATAGATTGGATTGTTTTCCAGTAATTCTTCATGTGTGCCAACAGCGTTAATCTGTCCGTCGTCCATCACCACAATTTTATCCGCATCGCATACCGACGTGATACGCTGTGCAATGATAATAGTGGTTGTGCCCTTCAGCCCTTCGCGCAGTGCTTCACGGATTTTTCCGTCCGTTGCCGTATCCACTGCGCTGGTGCTGTCGTCAAGGATAATAATTTGTGGTTTTTTCAGCAACGCCCGTGCAATACAAAGCCGCTGCTTTTGTCCGCCGGAAACATTCACGCCGCCTTGCCCCAGTTCTGTTTCATAGCCCTGTGGAAAGGACATGATAAAATCATGTGCGCAAGCTGCCTGACAGGCTGCTACGATTTCTTCATCCGTGGCGTTTTCGTTGCCCCAACGCAAATTGTCGCGAATGGTGCCGGAAAACAAAACGTTCTTTTGCAGAACCATACCAACGGTTTTACGCAGGTCCTCCAGTTTGTATTCCCGCACGTCATGTCCGCCGACCAGCACGCGCCCGCCCGTTACGTCATAGAGCCGCGGGATAAGCTGTACCAGTGAAGTTTTGGAGGAACCGGTTCCGCCGATAATTCCCACTGTTTCGCCAGGTTCAATCCGCAAATTGATGTGCCGCAGCACGTTTCCACCGTCGCCGTAGCCAAATGATACATCATCAAACACAATAGACGCGTCATCCTCCTGTGTGTCTGCAAATTCCGGGTCTGTGATGTCGATTTTTTCCTCCAGCACTTCTACGATACGCACCAGAGAGGAACGCATCATGACGAGCTGAATAAAAATCATGGCAATCATCATCAGCGACATCAAAATCTGCATAATATAGCTGATAAAGCTAATGAGTTCTCCTGTTAGCATGGTTCCGGCGATAATCTGTCCGCCGCCAAACCACAAAATTGCGATAATGCAACCATACATAACAAGCTGCATAACGGGCATATTAAAATTCAATACCTTTTCTGCATGAATGGAGGAACCCATTAAATCATCATTGGCTTTACCGAATTTCTCTTTTTCATAGGACGCGCGCACAAATGCTTTCACCACACGAATAGAACGCAGGTTCTCCTGTACAGAGGCGTTAAGTGCATCATATTTTTTCAGCATTGCCATAAACCGCGGGAATGTCATGGTAGCGATAATTGCCAGTGCAACCGCCAAAATCGGGATTGCCACCAGGAACACCGATACCAGAGAATGGTTAATTGCAAACGCCATAAATGTTGCCGTGACCAGCATAAACGGCGCACGCACCGCAATGCGTAGTCCCATCATAACCGCCATTTGTGAGGTATTGACGTCTGTTGTCAGTCTTGTAACCAGCGACGCACTGGAAAACTTGTCAATGTTGGCAAAGGAATAGCCGGAAATTTTGTCAAACAATCCGCGTCGCAACTCACAGCCAAATCCCATACCGGCTTTTGCGCCAAACCGCGCTGCCAGTGCGCCGAACAGCAGCGAAATCAACGCCATCACAATCATCAGTCCGCCCAATGACAGAACGTAGCCAATGTTGCGCTCCGTGATACCCACGTCCACAATTTGCGCCATCAAAATAGGAATGGTGGTTTCCATTAAAACTTCGCCGACAATCATCACCGGCGTTAAAATGGCATATTTTTTATACTTGGATAGAAATGGTAATAGTGCTTTAAACATGTCTGTGATTCCTCCTGTCTCGTATGGTGCGTACATGCA
>CATIYX010000262.1 GCA_949739095.1 uncultured Clostridia bacterium
GCAGGAAAAGCAGTAATATAAAAGGAGGTGTTTTAGATGGCAGTACCAAAAAGAAAAACATCTAAAGCGAGACGCGATAAAAGAAGAGCAAACTGGAAATTGGCAGTGCCGGGAATGGTAAAATGCCCGCAGTGTCAAGAGTTTAAAATGCCGCACAGAGTGTGTGCCGCTTGCGGATACTACAATGGCAAAGAAGTAATCGCAACGGAAGACTAATGTATTTTGGGAGGGTGGTATTGAAAAATACGACCCTCTTTTGTTCTACATGGAAGAAAAATTCTGTCCATGGAGATATGAAATGTGTGGATAAAAAAAAGAAAATCTGCGCTCTAGTATTTAGTACAAATGAATTTTTAGAAATGTGATATCAATGCAGAAAAGCATTTGTCGGCTGCAAATGGCAGAAACGGAAATGCTGGGGAGAATATGGGTATGGTGAACTATCATGAAGTGGCGGGGGTACGCCCGGGCAGCATTGCGGAAGAGCTGGGGATTGCGGCAGGGGATACTGTTCGCAAAATAAACGGATGGGAGCTTGGCTCCATTTTAGAATATCGTTATTTTGCTCATGACACGCTGATTCGTCTGGAACTGGAAAAAGTATCAGGCGAAGTGCAGGAAATTGAAATTGAAAATCCTGAAAACGAAGAACTGGGCATTGAATTTGTTTATCCGTTGCTTGCACCGGCGAGAAGCTGCAAGAATAAGTGCGTTTTTTGCTTCATTGACCAACTGCCAAAAGGAATGCGGGAAACGCTCTATTTTAAAGACGATGATACAACGCTTTCTTTTTTGCAGGGGAATTATGTCACGCTGACAAATATGGGAACTGCGGAATTAGAACGCATCAAAGAAATGCGTATCAGCCCCATCAATATTTCTGTTCATGCCACCGACCCGCAGGTGCGTTGCACCATGCTGCACAATCGGTTTGCGGGCAATATTATGGAAATCATGCAAGATTTTGCGGCGAATCATATTACTATGAATGCGCAGATTGTGCTATGTCCCGATTTTAACGATAAAGAAATTCTGGATAAATCACTTGCAGATTTAACTGCGCTGCATCCTTATGTGCATTCTGTCTCAGTGGTGCCAATTGGGAAAACGGAGCATCGGCAGGGACTTTGTGAAATCGCTTCTTTTGGTGAGCAGTCCGCGCGGGAGACGGTGGAGCAGGTGGAAAAATGGCAGCGAAGGAGTTTATCAAAATATGGTTCGCGTATTGTTTATCTGGCGGATGAATTTTATATCAAAGCCGGACGGGAAATTCCGCCGGCAGCGGACTATGAGGAGTTTCCGCAGATTGAAAACGGCGTGGGCATGATTGCTTCCATGCGGAAGGAATTTCAGCAAGCAATGGAAGAATTTGACCCAAAGGAAGCACGCTGCCATAGTGTCAGTATTGCAACAGGAAAGGCGGCTGGTTGGTTTTTGCGTCAGATGGCAGAGGAAATTATGCGGCGTACAGATATGAAAATTCATGTATATGAAATAGAAAATACCGTGTTTGGCAAAGAAATTACCGTAGCAGGTTTGCTTTGCGGCAAAGATTTGAAACTGGGACTGGGGGGGAAACCACTGGGCGAAAAGTTGTTGCTGACGGAAAATATGTTTAAAGCGGACGAGGATGTTATGCTGGACGATACCACGCTGGAAGATTTGGAGCAGACATTTGGTGTTCCTGTGGAGATTGTGCCGGATGACGGATTTGCATTTGTAGATTATTGTATCGGAAGGGAGGCGGCTATATGAAACCGGTTATAGCGATTATCGGACGACCCAATGTTGGAAAGTCAGCATTGTTTAACAAAATCATTGGGCGCCGAGTGTCTATTGTAGAGGACACACCTGGTGTAACACGTGACCGCATTTATGCAGAAGGCGACTGGAGAAACAAACCGTTTATTTTGATTGATACCGGCGGTATTGAGCCAGACAGTAAGGACGAGATTTTGTCGCAAATGCGCCGTCAGGCAAATACCGCAGTGGATTTGGCGGACGTGATTGTATTTGTGGCAGATTTGAAAACAGGTATTACTGCAACAGATGCGGAAGTGGCATCCATGCTGATAAAATCGGGCAAACCACTTGTTTTAGCAGTAAATAAGGTGGATAAACCGGGAGAAAATCCACCGGAATTCTATGAGTTTTATAATTTGGGGATTGAACCTGTTGCAGTGTCTGCACTGCAAGGTCTTGGTATTGGTGATTTGCTTGATGAGATATATAGTCATCTGGAACATGCGTGGGATGAAGAAGAAGAGGATGAAGCAATTCATGTGGCGGTGATTGGACGCCCCAATGCAGGAAAATCTTCTTTAGTTAATCAGGTGCTGGGCGAAAACCGTGTCATTGTCAGCAACATTCCGGGCACAACCCGCGATGCAATTGATACTAGATTTGAACGGGATGGAAAGCCTTATGTATTTATTGATACAGCGGGAATCCGCCGTAAAGCAAAGGTGGATGAAGCAATTGAACGCTATTCCGTTATGCGGGCGTTTTCGGCGGTGGAACGGGCAGATGTTTGCCTGCTGATGATTGACGGCGATGAGGGCGTGGGCGAGCAGGATGCAAAAATTATCGGATATGCGCACGAAAAGGGAAAAGCGTCCATTATTGTGGTGAATAAATGGGATAAGATTGAAAAAGAAACCAACACCATGCGCAACATGAAAATCAAAGTGCAGGAGCATTTATCGTTTATGCCTTATGCGCCGATTGAATTCATTTCAGCCAAAACGGGCGCGCGGGTAGAGAGACTGTTTCCACTGATTCAAGAAGTGGTGCAGCAGAATAATATGCGGGTGACAACAGGGGCGCTGAACGATATTATTAACGAAGCGACGTTGAAAGTCCAGCCGCCGTCTGATAAAGGAAAACGGCTGAAAATTTATTATGGCACGCAGGTATCGACAAAGCCGCCGACCTTCGTGATTTTTGTCAACGATAAACAGTTGGCACACTTTTCTTATATTCGTTATTTGGAGAATCAAATCCGCAGCGCATTTGAGATGAAGGGAACGCCGGTGCGGTTTATCATCAGAGAGAAAAACACCAGCAAAACAGGGCGTTATAAATAAGCCGGACAGAAAAGGAGGAAACCATTATGATGCTGAGAGCCGAAGGGATTGTAAAAAATTTTGGGAAACTGGAAGTTTTAAAATCCATTTCTGTCGAAGTGCAAAAAGGGGAAGTGGTGGCGATTATCGGACCATCCGGCTCGGGAAAAAGTACATTTCTCCGCTGCCTGAACTATCTGGAGAAAGTGGATGCAGGAAGCATTGCTATTGATGACGAATTGATGGTGGAAAACGGCGTTTACAAATCGGAAGCTGAAATTCGCCGCATCTGTCTGAAAACAGGTATGGTATTTCAGAGCTTTAATTTATTTCCGCATATGACGGTGCTGCGCAATGTGATGGAAGCGCCGGTGGTGGTGGGCAGAGAAAACAAAGAAACAGTCAAGATGCGTGCACAGGAATTGCTGGAAAAAGTGGGACTGTCGCAAAAAGCGGGTGCTTATCCGTCCCAGCTATCCGGCGGACAAAAGCAGCGGGTTGCGATTGCACGGGCACTGGCGATGAATCCTGAAATTTTGCTGTTTGACGAGCCGACCTCGGCGCTGGACCCGGAGCTGACGGGCGAAGTGCTAAGCGTTATGAAACAGCTTGCCAGCGAAAATAGAACCATGATTGTGGTGACACATGAAATGGGGTTTGCGCGGGAGGTAGCGGATAAGGTGATTTTTATGGATGAGGGCATCATTGTGGAACAGGGAACGCCGGAGGACGTGTTTGAACACGCACAAAGCGGGCGTATGCGTGATTTTTTGCAAAGTATTTTAAAATAATCGTTTTTAGGAAAGGGAAAAGCGCATGTTTAAACAGGATTATATCATGAACCAAATCCGAAATCTTGCAAAATTGCTAGTAAAAATGGTGCTGAATAAAGAGTCTGTAATGGTGGAATTGCAAGAGGCAACAAGCGCTGTGGGACAGGAACAGTTGCTACAAAATCTTCGCCGCATGATAGAACAAGGTGAAATCAATGAGGCGGAGAATTTGTTATATGAAGAAGTGGATTTTGAAGATATTGAACAATATGAAATTGCGTTGGCATTTTATTTGCACGTGAACGAATTGGAAGATATATTTTTAGAAACGCATAATTATAGCCGTGCAGAAATTAGAGACGGCATCTGTGACATTTCAAAAAAATTTGGTATTGCCTATGATGTTTCGTCTATGGTTCCTGATTTGGAATAAAATTTGGTGAAAGGGGAGATAGGCTATGAACAGAATTGAACAGGTTCGAGAGGTAGTTGATAGTATACTAGGTGACATAATAAATGAAGAGGAAAGAAGATATGCATATATACATTTGTATGGTGTTGCACAGGCTGCTGCTCTTATTGCAAAAAAACGCAACGAAAACCTAGAACTTTCTATTATTGCAGCGATGCTACATGATATATATTCATACAAAAATATGGACGCTGCAAATCATGCGCATAAAGGAGCAGTAATAGCAAAAGAGATTTTGACTGAATTAAAAATATTCTCCGGTGAAGAAATTGCTCTGATTTACTCGGCTATTTACAATCATAGTGACAAAGATATGATAGGTGAAACGTTTGACGAAATATTAAAGGATGCAGATGTAATGCAGCATGTTTTTTACAATCCATTATTTGAAATCAAAGCTCACGAACTGGGAAGATTTCATAATTTAAAGAACGAATTTGGAATAATTTGATAGCAGTCTGTTTGTAGACTTGTGTGAAGAGAAATGAACTGCTGGAAGTGAAGTTCTATGACAACATAGATGATAAATTATTAAAGTTTGCAGTTATTATCTCGAAAACAAATGGTGAGTTGGAGAGGGTAAACATAAAGAACGAGATACTTACGAAATACCTGGAGGACATAGAGATAGTGGAGAAGATATTTTGAACGCAGATAAGCGGGACTTGAGAGAAGAAACAGAGGTAGTAGATTTTGCTATCAAGTCAGTTAAAGAACACGCCGATACTGTACAAAAGAACCGCTTCTGTCATGAATGGCAGAAGCGGTTCTTTGCATTATATAATGTATAAAAAAGACCCCACAAAAAAGCCGCAAGAAAGGGGGATGCCCGGTCATACATCAACGCGTATGCCGGGCAATTTGTGGGGTGTATATTTACAATCAATAAAAGAAAATAGCATAGATAAATTCATCAGCAGCTTGATATACAACAGTATAACATAGTTTGGTTAGAAAAGGAAGCGTTTTTTCATATTGTTAACAATTTGTTCATAATTTGGTTGTGTAGACAAATTGTGACATAAAAAAACTCAAATTCAGTGAAATCAGCTCTTGACTTGCTGGACTTCCTGTGATATAATGATATAATGCTATATATGTCTCTATGCACATAAATATCCATCTTTTCTATAGTATAACATATATGAA
>CATIYX010000263.1 GCA_949739095.1 uncultured Clostridia bacterium
ATTTTGATTTTTTTGCCAAGTCCTCACCTTGTCCTTTCATTCATTTTGTTCTAAGCAAACAACATCGAACCTTACATTGCATATTTTTGCAAAAGGTTTATGTATGTATATTTTCATGTTCCTGCATGTTCCGACCAAAAAATGCAGGGAGAAGGAAAAATCACCATTTCCCAGAGCAACTTGCCCATAGATTTTCCGCGGTGTTTCCTTCCGGGTATTTGCAACTCTTTAGCAAAAAATGAATATCATATGCCAAAAACTTCTCACATACGACTTCTATTTTTTATTTGCTTATTGTAACCGTTCATCAAACACTGTTTTTTATTATATCATAAACTGCGTCCAAAAGAAAGCCTTTTTCCAAAAATTTTTTCATTTTGTGAAAAAAACTGGAAATTTTTTGACAAAAAGAGGATTCTGGCGGAACTTTTCAGTTCCGCCATTTCCTTTTTATGTTTCTGACCATCCGTCCAATTCCCGCTGATATTTTTGCGCCAGTTCTTCCGCAAATTCTTGACTCATTCCTTCACTGATGATGCGTAACAATGGTTTATGTTTATGGGGCAGTACCAAAACCCAACCGCCATCTTCATAGATTTTCACGCCTTCTTCCATTTCCATCTGCCGGTCCTCATGCTGCTGCATGAGATGACGCATGATATGTCCTTTGCTGCGGTTTTCACAAGGACATTCCCGTCTACCAAAATATGCCGTAGGAATTCTTTGCAACACATCTTGCAATGTGCAGCCTTCTTCTTTGAGAAAATCCAGCAGTTTTACCAATCCGCCAACTGCATCAAATTCCAAAACGAACTGTTCACACAAACTTTCTCCGCCGCCTTCACGTACCAATCCAGACATCACTTCCAGTGGCGATGTTTTGGTCCAAACCACCTGTCCGTCCAGATTTTTTGCCATCTCCTCCACCCATTTGGAGTGGTCTAGTGCGGCGATATATTCCGTTCCTTTGTGGCTTTTCATTAAGACATAAGCGGTCAACATCAAAAACTGTGACCGACTAAGAGTAGTTCCGTCCTTACAGACAAGCGTGAGCCGTTCCCCGCTGCTGTCGATATATGCGCCAAAATCATAGTTGCCGCTTTGCATACCGCTGCGAAGCTTTTCTAATTCTTCCTTTTCCCCACGTCCCGGCGTGCCGGAAAGCTTATAGTTACAAGACACTTCATTTAATACAGAAGTTAAAATGGATTTCACAAGTCCGGTCTCTGTATGCACCAAAAGATTAAATTCCAGTTTTGCATTGCGCAGACTGCTGACAATATCGCGGATATAATAAGACCGATAGCTGGCAAGCGATAACACTTCCTTCATGTCCTGTGCGCTACCGCGTCCAAAATCTTCCCTCGCCAGCATGTTTTCCAGTTTACGTTCTCCCTCCCGCATTAAATCGGCGCCCGTTTCGTCCATAATACGGATTTCTGTTTGTCCTCCCGGTGCTTTCATAACATGCATACCGCCGCGGAATCCATAAAAGCGAATACCGGCACGGGTAATCGGAATGGGCTGTTTACCCAGTTCCACCACTTGCACGCCGCCTGCTATTAGTCCTGCAGTTAATGCATGTTTGAGCATGATACTGGCATACTCTTCATCGCTGCTGACAGCAATTTTCCCGCTGCCGGATGCAGCTGCAAATGCTGATCCGATTTTGGCCGCCACCTCCGGTGTCAGTTCCACCGAAACGTTGCCGCGAATACCACTTTCACCAAATTCTATTTTGGCATTGCTGTCACCCCAAATAACATTTTGACTGACAACAGAATCTTCTAGCACCATTTTATGATTCCAGATTTTCACACCGGGCCGCACGATGCTGTTTTCCCCAACAATGCTACGTGCACCAATGGCACTGTCTTGCTGCATAACACTATGGGATTTGAGCACCGTTTGGTCACAAAGCACAGCGTCATATGCACTGCTGCCCGTCATAAGCCTGCACCCATCCCAAAGGACGCTGTGTACGGCGGCTGTGCCTGCTTCCAGTACGCAGTCTTTCCCAATACAAGTATAAGGACCAATCTGGGCACCGGAACGAATCACGCTACCACTACCGATATAAACAGGCGGACGCAGCGTCACCTGTTTTTCCAGTGTCACGCCCGGTTCAATCCAAACCCCTTCCCGTATTTCTTCCGCTTCGGGGATAATTTGTGTTTTTCCCTGCAAAATTTCAAACTGACACGCTTTATAGGCGCTGATGGAACCGATATCGCACCAGTAACTGTCTGTGATATACCCGTATAGTCCCTCTGGTGTATGCATCAATTTCGGAAACAAATCTTTGGAAAAATCAAACACTTCTCCCGTCGGTACGCTTTGCAGCGCTTCCGGTTCAATAATATAAATTCCGGTGTTGACCGTATCACTGAACACTTCGCTCCAGGATGGTTTCTCCAAAAATCGCGTTACTCTGCCCTCCTGATTTGTTACAACAACGCCATAATCCAGCGGCGTATCTACCTGTTTGAGTACCAGCGTCGCCAACGCTTTTTTCTGCCTGTGACAAGCAGCAGCCTTTGATAAATCAATATCGCAAACTGCATCTCCACTAATCACCACACAAGTTTCATCCACAAACCCATTTGTGTTTTTCACACTGCCTGCCGTCCCCAGTGGCTGTGCTTCCATAAAATAACGCACATGCACGCCGAAGCGCGCACCGTCGCCTAACCAATCTGTTATGGTTTTGGGCAAATACTGTAATGTTACTGCGATTTCGGTAATGCCATGCGTTTTAAGCAACAATATAATATGCTCAAGCGCCGGTTTTCCTATCACCGGTGCAAGGGGTTTGGGCTTACAGCAGGTAAGCGGACGCAACCTGCTGCCCTCGCCGCCTGCCATAATGACTGCTTTCATAATAAAAAAGCACCTCCACTTAATTTGCAAATAATAAACATAGTTCTATTATTTACCTGTGAAG
>CATIYX010000264.1 GCA_949739095.1 uncultured Clostridia bacterium
CAGTATGCAGGAAGTCGAACAGACAGACGCGCCGCAGGAAATGTCTGCCGTACAGGAATCGGTCGCTGGGATGGGCGAGAAAATGGCGCAGGCATATCAGGCGCTGGAAAGCAGCATGGACGAAGAAAAGCTGGACATGTTGATGGAGGACGAGGCATTTGCCACGCTGATTCATTCCGGCGTAGCGCCCATCATGGCAGCGCGCTGCGTTCTGATGGACGAGCTGCTGACGGCAGCGGAAGCGCGCGGCGAAAAACGCGGACGAGCAAAAGTAAAGAACAAACTGGGCAGAATGAACGAAGTCGGCACAGGCATGACAAACGCATTCCGCACAGGCATTGACCCGGACAAGCTCTCTTTGAAGGAAATACGTGATTTGAAAAAGCGGGCGGGACGAGGCGAAACAATCACCATTTAACGTCTTTTCGTAAGACCATACAAAAATGCTACTGTTCTACAAAAGAAGCATTTTTGCACATGGCATAATAAAAAGGAGGAGTTACATTTGGCACAGACAGTTACAGATTTTAACGTGCAGACGTCAGGGAAAGACCCTAGCGCCTTGCGCAAATTTTATGACAGAAACCTTATTTTAAACGCACTGCCCAATTTAGTACATGACCAGTTCGGGCAAAAACGAAACATTCCGGCGAACGGCGGGAAAACTATCAATTTTCGGCGTTTGGCACCGCTACCTAAGGCAATGGCACCGCTGACAGAAGGTGTGACCCCCAGAGGGAATGACCTGACGTGGAGCACCATTGAATCCACTTTGCAGCAATATGGAGATTATATCACCATTTCTGATGTGCTGCAAACAACAGGCATTGATTCCAACTTGATTGAAGCAGGCGAAATTTTAGCGCGGCAAGCGGGTGAAACACTAGATGCAATCACGCGTGAAGTGTTAAACAGCGGCACCAACGTGCAATATGCAAACGGGCAGTTAGCGCGGTACCTGCTGAGCGGCGGTAAAGGCAGCGGTAATGACTATTTAACAGTGGATACCATCAAACAGGCAGTCCGCACGCTCAAACGCAACAATGCGAAACGCATTAACAACTACTATGTCGCTATCATTCATCCCGATGTGGCATATGACTTGATGGAAGATCCGAAATGGGAAAATGTAAAAACCTATTCTGATCCGGAAGATATGTATAATGGGGAAATTGGCCGGCTCTATGGCGTGCGTTTTGTGGAAACCAGCGAAGCAAAAATCTTTAAAGCGGAAGATTTGAGCGCAACAGCACGAAATTTGACTGTATCGAGCGCGAATGCCGCGGCAAAGACCATCACAGTTTCTGAAACACTGTCAGCAGAGGACGCAGCAGCGCTGGCAGAACGTAAAATTGTCGTAAACGATATTCTCTACACCATCAGCTCTGCAAGTGGTTCGGTTCTCACAGTAGAAGAAGCGCTGGCGACAGGTGACGCTGCACCGGTAAAAGACAATGTCATCTACCCCGGAGAAGCAGGTGCAGACGGACGCGATGTCTATTCCACACTGATTTTAGGCGCGGATGCCTATGGCACAACAGAACTGGACGGTGGTGGAATGCGTAACATCGTCAAACAGCTTGGCAGCGGCGGAACAGCCGACCCGCTCGACCAGCGTGCGACCACAGGCTGGAAAGCATTGAAAACAGCGGAAATTTTGGTGCAGGAATATATGGTCCGCATTGAAACAGTAGCAAGCTACGCATAAGACGGAAGGAGCGAACAAACCATGGCACAAAAAACGGCAGCAAAAGGGAAAAAAGGTTCCGCAGCGGAATATTTAAACCGTCTGGAACCGGTATTACTGGTTAAAGATAACCACAATTATAAAGATGACGTGACTGTGACCTATAACGGCGTGAATTACCAGATTCAGCGCGGGAAACAGGTCATGGTCCCCAAATTCCTCAAACTTATCATTGAAGAAAGCTACCGTCAGCAAATGGCAGCGGCGGATTTCAGTGCGAATTTGAGCGAATATTTTGAACAAAAAACAAAACAACTGGGATAATACGGCAGCACGCTTGCATTCGTATATCCCTACGATAACGGTTTGAAAAAGAAGGAATCTAAAAGAGTTCCCGCAGGACCGGACCGCAGCCGTGCAAATGGGGTAACGGGCCCCGGCAGACAGCGGATCCGGTCCTGTTTTCTTTTTCAGGCGGAAGGAGGGCAAAAAATGGCAAAAGATTATATTTGGGTAGACCAAGGCGGACGGGAATATCAAGTGAGTGGTCCGGCTTCCGCCTCGTTTGAAGCAGGTTATACTGATAAACGTATCAAAGAGCACAGGAGAGCAGAGGTGCTGGACCACGCGGATGGCAGCGTTACAGAGGAAAAACTAAAGAATAACGCAGTCACAGACAAAAAAATCGGTGAAAGAACTATAGGCAAACCGGATGGAGAAGGAACAACCACCGGGACGCTGACAAGTTTGCTCAACACTATCACTGCTGCAATGAAAACACATGTGTCAAACAACAAAGCGGCGTTGAGGGGGAAAGCGGACAAGAAAACGGCTGGCGGCGGGTTTGAAGGGGGCGAAGGGGCAAGTGCAGAATCTGGAGGCGCAGTTGGCGCAGGAGCAGTTACAAACAATGGATTTGCAGGAGGAGAAAATGCAAAGACCGCAATTGTGTATGAGTCTGTTGATGCATTTGGTGGCGGCGTTGTCACTACAATCGCCCAAGGCATTGACGCTATCCAACTGGGCACAGGTACGAATTCAAATGAAAAGACCTTGCAAATTTATGACCATCAGTTATTGGACGCAAAAGGGCATATACCGGTAGGGCGCCTGCAAAATGCCGGGGGTGGATTTGCTGCCGGTGAAGGAGCAGAAACGGTTGATTATAACAAAAGGATGATCGACGCAATCCAGCTTGGAGCAGGAACAAATGACACACCAAAGACATTGCAGGTATATGATTATCAGTTGCTGAACGCGTCAGGGAAAATACCGGAGGACAGACTACCGAAAAAAAAGATGGCTATTATAGTGGGAACATCCACGGAAGGACATACACTTGATATGTGTGATTACTTATGCAGCGGCTCATATGACAATATAGCCATAGGTAACGCGATTACGAGAGCAAGAACGACCGGAGTAAATAAAGTATTTCTGCTGCCTGGGACATATAAGCTAAATAGCTATCTATCTTTTGGTAGCTCATGTGACATGACACTTTGCGGCTCGGGACATGCTACGGTACTGGAACGTAATTGGTCGGGGACTGCCCAAGGTGTTATTGAGTGCATCAACTTAAAAAATCATATCATTATTGAAAATTTATGTATTGATGGAAACAGAGACATTTATAACACTGGGAAAAGTCACGGAATACATTTAAAAGATGGCGGCGAATATACCGGAAGCGCGGTCATTAGAAACTGTGAGATATACAATAATACTGACTACGGCATATATTGTTTTTCTTCCTATTGGGGGAAACGGGAGATAACAATAGAATCCAATTATATACATGACAATGATAACGGGATATTACAGGGAGATATTGTTATAAACAATGTACTGGAGAATAATACAAAATATGGATTTTCCAGAAGTAAATATGTCTGTGGGAATACATGCACTGGATCGCAATATGGTATGTGGAATAATATTATTAAACCAATTATAATAGGTAATAAGCTGATAGATAACGAAGTAGGCATAAACGTAAATTCAATCAATGGGATTATGTGTGGAAATATTATATACCGCGGCAGCGGAACGGCAAATGACTACACAACAGCCCAAAAAACGATTGAGCTGATGGGTAATTCCAAAAACAATATCGTTACGGGTAATCAATGTTGCGGTAAGGATATTACGGTAGCCGGAGAAGGAAATGTTGTATCCGACAACATAGTTTAGGAGGTGTTGGAATGAAACCTTACAGAGTACAAGGCACGAAAATTGAAGTGTTGCGCTGGCGGCTGGACTACCGGACGTCGGAGGGGGAGGAAGAATCCCTGTTTGAATTAGATGAAGAAAGCACGTTGTTTCGGCAAAATATATTGAGGGCAGAAGGCTGTACAGATTTTATGTTGGCGCAGGTGGATACGGTAGATGTGGAATGGATAGATGGGATAGACATAGGAGAAAAGCGTAATCCCATGGCGGAAGCAGACCGTATTTATGCAATGGGCAAAGAAGCGTATCTGGCACAGAAAAACGCTTTAACGGTGGAACAACAGCTTATGCTGACGCAACTCAGGCAGCAACAGACAATTGACGCGCTGATTTTGGCACAACTGGGAGGGATAGAGAATGTTTGAAAATTTGAAATATCTTTATGAAAAAGGACTGCTTAACATAGCGGAACTGGACAGAGCCGTGGGGCTGGGCTGGATTACGCAGGAACAAAAGCAGAAAATGACAGAATAATGAAACATGATGTAATAATATCGAAAAAGAAAGGAAGCTTGGAATGAAGAACTATTCGTTTGAAGAACACACTATGCCGAAAAGCACAACATGGCGGTCGGCAGCCTATGGAAACGGTATCTATATGGCAGTGGGGCGGTGAAAAAAGCGCCGCCCTGCCGCGGAATTTTATGCAAAACGGAAGAAAGGGGAACTCGGTTATGACATTTGAGGAAGCGCTGGCGCGCATTGACAGCTTGGTACCGAATAGTTTCACAACGGAAGAAAAAATGCATTGGCTTAACGATTGCGAGTCGCTGCTGCGGCTGGAAGCGGTGAAACAATATGCCTATGCGGAAACGACCGCAAAGGGAGACATTGTTCCATTGCCCAAGGGAGTACGCAGCGAAGATGTGGTGAAGGTCTATGTGGATGGCATTACCATCCCGAAATATGACGTGCGCAGCGGCAATATTCACGTGAACACGCCGGATAAAAACGCACGGGTGGGTGTTGTATTCTTGCAGCGCCATGTGCCGCAGGCGCCACTGCAATATGAAGGAGAAATTGTGCTGGAGGGTGATGCGGTGACCTTAAGCGAAAATCCGTTTTACAGCGGGCAGGACCTTATTTTTGATTGTCCGTTGCTGCAAGGAGAATTTACCGTACTGGGCAGCAGTGCGAACCGCCTGTTTTTAAACATTGGCGAGGAACAAGCGACGACGGGAACAACGGAAGGAACAGTGACGCTGCGGCTGAACGCACCGCTATGTGCACCAGCGCCCTATGTCAGCATTTATATTTATTATGTCACGGCGCAAATGGACTACTATAACAAGGATTTTGAAAGCTATAACCACAACAGTATTTTGTTTCAGGATGCGCTGGAGGAGCTGCAAAAATGGCAACGCCGTACATCGGCATTAGACCGCACAGCAGTGATTCGCAATGTGTGGTAAAAGAAAGGAGGGGACTTTGTGCTAAGAGGACTGACAAATTACAGCACCCTACAGCGCCGACCCATTACAGCGTTCGGCGGGCTGCAGCGCGGTGAGGAGACGGAAGTAAATGAGTTTTCCGACATGCAGGGTATGTGCGGCAGCGGACGCGGTACGCTGTCGAGCTGCGGACCGCTACAAAAGGTCGCTGCGGAGGCGGGCGAGGGGCAGATGCTTGCAGTGGAAAACGGCAATTCCATGGATTTCTATTCGCTGGGAGAAGGTGGATTCTATAAAAACGGAACGCTGCTGCCGCTGCAACAGTTTGGGGCAGGCTCCAGTATAGGCGTACCGTCCAGTAAAAAGGAAACGGTGGAGGCACGCTGTCGGGAGCTTGGACTACCAGTGGAAATTTCTGTCACAAGCAGCGGATATTTGACCAGCAGTTGGACAGGCGATTATCATAAAGCAAAGTTGGTGCGCTATGGTAATTTCGTGATTGCCGTGCCGCAAATGCTGATCACTGACGGAACCAATACCTATTTTTGGAAAGGGCATTTTTTTCTCATGCAGGACTACAATTATTACAGTAATTTGCAACTGTATTATCCCGGACTGCCGGGACTGGATGGTTTGTTTCCGGATGGAGAAGCTATCGCACTGTTGTTAGACGGCAGAGAGTTTCTCACCGGTACAGTAGCGTCCCATAAAAACCTATTGTTAACGGTGGAGCCGGAAGGAAATACCAGCAGTGGAAGCGGAAAAATGCTGTGTGAGGTGCTGCGTCCCGGTATGGTGAATTTCACCGATGTAACACATGCCTATAACCGTATGTTTGGGGTGCGCGGCAATCGTATTTATGCTTCTAAACAAGGCGATATCCACAACTTTAACCACTACAAACTCACGCCGCTGGATAGCTGGTGGGCGGATACGGAATCGGGTGAAGATTTCACGGCGCTCACCTCTTTAAGTGGGCGTGTGGTGGCATTCAAAAAAACCTCCACTTATGAAGTCTATGGCATTAATGCGCCTTATACAGTCAAGGATGTCAGTCGTAGTTTTGGTTGCGTGAATCCGTTCACTGTGGCGGAAGTGGCGGGCGTGCTGGTGTTGCAAACAGAAGAAGGACTGCACGCCTATGGCGGAAGCCGCTTTGTAAATATCCAATACCCGTTGGGTGATTTACTGCCGGAGGATGGCGCCATGTCATGTGGAACGGGCAGTAAATATTATATCACACTGGCAGGACGGCTATATTGTTACGACTACTATCGCGGTGCATGGTATTGTGTCAGTGGAGAAACAGCAACGGGACTTTGCACCTGTGCAGGAGGTGTGTTTATCAATCTAAACGGGTTGTTGTGGCAATTGCCGGAGGGGGACAGTCCTGCGTCGTTATCACAGGAAGTCAAGGTGCAGCCATGGTATTTTGAAACCACTGCTATTAACCGTGATTTTACGGAAGGGCTGCTTAGCAGCGTGGAGCTAAAGTTGGCATGTGAAGACGCGTCTTTCACAGTTTGGGTATCCCACGATGGCGGAATCTATGAAAAGGTGCAGGACGTGGAATGGCAACAGGGAAAACGGTTTGTGGCGGTTCCGGTCCGCCCGCGTATGTGCGCTGAATTTCGCGTAAAAGTGGAGGGAAGCGGCCGTGTGACGCTATGCGGTATGATGCTGAATCAATATAAAGGAGGGAGCGTGAGCCTATGCAGTCGATAGATACGCAGGTGCGCGGAGATGTGGTGCATCAACTCACGCTGCTGCGTCAGGATATGGAAGAGGGCTTGGCAAACATCACGGAAAACAATTTGAAACTTTCACAGCCATATGCCGCCAGCCGCAGCGGAAGTGTGGAACTGGAACTTGCAGAAGTGAATGGCACAAAAACGTTGTGTATTTATCAGGATGGCGTGCTGTATGGCAGTGTACAACTTCTTTCAGTTTGATACATATAATGAAGCGAGGGGAATTTTACCCATAAAGGAGGAAAAACAATGAAAGTGTGTATTGACGCAGGACATGGCGGCAAAGACAACGGCGCAGCGGGCACGACCGTGGCGGAAAAATGGATTGCGCTGGACGTGGCGCGGCGCGTGGCGGAAAAACTGCGCAACTCCGCGATTGAAGTAGTGCTTACCAGAGATGAGGACTATTTTGTGGAACTGGCAGAAAGAGCGAATATTTCCAACAACGCCGGTGCGGACATTTTTATTTCCATTCATTGCAACAGCGCGGACGAAAGTGCACGCGGGACAGAAGTATGGATTTATCCTGGCGAGAAAGAAGACCGCCGGCTGGCGGAGGATATTTTGCGGCGGCTGGTGGAACGTACGGGCTTTCGGGACCGCGGCGTGAAAGAGGAAAATTTTGCGGTGTTGCGCTTGACCCGCTGTCCTGCTGCGCTGGTGGAATTGGGGTTCATCAGCAATCCGCAAGAAGAACAAATTATGAAAACCTTTGACTACCAAGACCAGGCGTCCACGGCGATTGTGGAAGGTATTAAAGCGTATGCGGGCATCAGCGAGCCGGTGTAGCCGCCTGTTATCGCGCAGCACTGGGCGAAGCAGTATTTGGATGCGTTGCAGGCAAAGGGACTGATTACAAATCCGGAAGAATGGGAAGATTTTGACAGTCCGGCGGACAAAGGACAGGTATTGGCGCTTTGCGCGAAATTGGCAGACCGTCTGTAACGGGCGGCTGCCCGCCTTCGGGCGACAACGAATGACAGAAGGAGGAACAATTATGGCATTTAATGCAGACAGAAAGTTTGACAGGTTACTGGAACTGATGAACAAAATCGGGCGGACA
Organism: uncultured Clostridia bacterium; assembly: GCA_949739095.1. Taxonomy (GTDB): domain Bacteria; phylum Bacillota; class Clostridia; order RUG12999; family RUG12999; genus JAAWTG01. The sequence goes on from CATIYX010000264.1 coordinate 8,125, forward strand.
ACAGAATCGTTTGAGAGGCGGGCAGAGCAGCTGGAAAATAGCAGAATCAGCTATGACGCAAGCACGGACCCGGAATATCTGCGCGGCAAACGAAAACGACAGGAAGCTGCGGATTTACAGGTGGATGTGATACGCGGAAACGATTCAGAGAGTACGCGCGGATATGATAACTCCTGGAACAACACGCAAGTTAAAACGATTCAGGAGGGACAAGCGGACAATGAAGCGGAGATTCAAAAGCAAATGCGGCAGCAAAAAATTAGTGCATTTGAACAGGACAAGCAGCAACGGCTGCAACGGCTAAAAAACCGGTTTGCACAAGTGCGCTACCAGGAAATTTATGACCTTAACAAAGCCGCGGAGGATTATAATTTCACAGTTGACAGCAACTACCGGCGGCAGCAGGAGCGCCTGAAAAGAAAGAACGTGCAAGCATAAGAAGGACGCATCTGAGATGACATTTGATGTGCCCATGCTTATCTTGGTAAAACAATAGAAAAAGGGGAGGGATTACGATGGAAACCGGAGCGGCAAAATCGCTGTTTGCAGTGGTATTAGGGGTGTTCGCTTATCTGCGCGGCGCGCTAAATGAACTATTGGTAGTGCTGGCAATGTTTATGTTGGCGGACTATGTCATTGGTGTGACGAGTGCGCTGCTGCTGGGGGCGTTTACCGTGCGCAAAGGCATTTCCGGAGCGGTAAAAAAAGCGTGTTACCTGCTGCTGGTGCTGATTGGTTTTTTGCTGGACTATGCCATTGGTTATATTGGCGCGCATACCGGCATTCAGATAGAAACCAGCGGCATGTTTGGCTATACGATTATGTGTTATTTGATTGGTACAGAAGGACTGTCTTGTTTGCGCGGGCTGGGACGCATGGGACTGCGCGTACCGAAATTTTTCCTAAAAGGGTTTGGGTTGCTGCAAAGCGCGGCAGATCCGGAGGGGATGGCAGACGGACAGCAAGATGGCAAAGAATAATATTGTGATGGAATAAAAATGCAAAAAATGGGTATCCTTCAGGCATAAGGGAATTGCACGCCATAGAGTGTGCATCTTCCACTATGTTCATGATAAAACTCGCCGATTGGCGGGTGAAACAAAAGCGGCAGCGGGAGAGTGGAAGGACAAGCTGTCGGTTTCAAACAAAGGAATCTTGCGTGCAAAAAAGAAGGAGGAAATCCCATGGAACAGATATTTTATAAAACAGAAAACGGCGTATTGCTATCTATTTGCGGTGGTACGGCAGATTTGGAGGAACTCACGGCGGGTACATCGGAAGGTGCAGCAGAAAAGCATTTGCCTGTTATTGAGGTGGATGGCAGTCGTGTGAGTGTGAAAGTGGGCAGCGTGTTTCATCCCATGACAGCAGAACATAGTATTGACTGGATCTATTTGCAGACATGCTGTGGCGGATATTTGCGGCGGCTGAAAGCAGATCAGGAACCTGTCGCGGTGTTCACGCTTGCACCGGAGGAAACGCCCCAAGCGGCATATGCCTATTGTAACCTGCACGGTTTTTGGAAAACAGAATTATAGAACAAAAAAGGCGAACACAAAAGTAGGGTACAGTGTTCGTCTTTTTGATAATCAAAAAATGGTTTGATTGATTCTCCAAAGTGCGCTATGGATAATGTATCAACGAGAATGTTCTCCGACTGCTGCTATAAGTAGCAGTCTCCCCCTTGATTTTTTCTCTGATACATTATCCTCCGCTCTTTGCCCCTGCGCCTCCTTTATTTTGTCCCAAAGGATATGCGCGTCTTGTAAGTCTATGGGACGATACATAGATTGCTGCGTTGGTACTATATGGCGTGTAAATCTATAAAAAAATCAACTGAAAATCAGAAACAATATAACAAGAATAGGGGTGGAGAGGACAGCAATCAGAGTAAAAAATATAACAGCCTTCAATATCCAAACTTCTGCGTCTTCGGTGCTGTCGAATGCGCTTCGCTCCACTACCGGTTCTGATTCAGGGAATACGCTGACATCTTTTCCGCAAGCGGAGCAATAGACTGTAGCCGGCGTTACTTTCCCACCACAGTGCGGACAAAAATGTAAATAGGGGACGTGTATTTCTTCTGTGTTGCCACGTACATTCCGCACACGTATACATTCCGGACAATAGGCGGCATACGTCCATATCAGTTTTCCGCAGCGTATACATTTATGCGCCGGCGCGTCCTCCGGTGCCGTCTCCCGCCCCATGGATTGCATAATATTTTGACATTCCAGACAATAGGTGTCTCCGGGCGGCGTCAGATGTCCGCACAATATGCAGGTATCAGGCGTATAAGAACCGTCAGGATTCGGCGGTTTGGTGAGCAGAAGCGCTTTGCAATAGGGGCAATGTATCTGTCCGAAGCTGACCGGTGCATCGCAGCGGGGACAGGTATAGGGAGCGGCGTTTTGCTGTTTCGCGGACGAGGCAGGGAGCTTCTTTCCGCAATAGACACAAAAATTTGCGCCAGGCGCAGCTGCACCGCCGCAATGCGGGCAAGTATTCATGATATATTCCTCCTGTCTGTGCTGCTGCAAAAACGTTCCTGTTGGTTTTCACCTTGCGATTCTGTTTAGAATGCGGCGAATCTATGTTTGAACACACAGTCATGTTTCCCGCCGCGGCATTTGCCTGTTTCTTTTGGTGCAGGGCAAAAGCTGTATTTATGAACCGAATATGGAAAACGTTTCGTGCATTTGGTCAATGTAGTCTTGATATGCATATTTTTGACTGGTGGGATAGATAAATTCCAATA
>CATIYX010000265.1 GCA_949739095.1 uncultured Clostridia bacterium
CATAGCCGCACCAATCCGCCCGCCATGATGCCTGCGCTGAGACGAAGTGGTAAATAAATACCGACTGCAAACGGCAATACAGGAATACCCAGAATCTCTGCCATAATTGCAATTCCCGCGCCTGCAAACACAAAGGTCCATGGCAGATTCGCCTCCATCACACCTTGCACTACGAGCTGCATCATGGTCGCCTGCGGCGCGGGCAGTTGGTCAGACCCAAATCCCCACGCTGCACTGAGCAGATACAGTACGCCGCCAATTGCTGCCGCTGAAACCCCAGTTCCGATGAATTCGCCATATTGCTGCAGTTTAGGCGTAGCTCCTAAAATATATCCTGTCTTTAAATCTTGCGATGTATCGCCCGCAATCGCTGCCACAATACAAATAATGGAACCGATTGCTATTGCGCCTGTCATACCTGCACGCCCAGCTGTTCCGGTCACCTTCAGCAGCATAGTGGACAAAAGCAAAGTCGCAATCGCCATACCAGAGACAGGATTGTTGCTGCTGCCTACCATACCTACCAGCCGCGCCGATACAGTCGCAAAAAAGAATCCAAACACAACAATCATAAGCGCACCAAATATATTCACTGGGAATGCCGGCAGCAACCAAATTGCCAGTGCAATTGCCAAAACAGCAATTAAAATAAATGATATCGGAAGATCCCGTCCTGTACGCAATTCCTGTATGTCTTTTCCACTTTTTCCGCGCAGGCTCCCCATAGCATTCATAAAAGTTTTAATAATCAACGGAAACGCTTTAATCAGACTTATAATTCCGCCCGCCGCTACTGCACCCGCGCCAATATATTTGATATAGGTTGACCACAACTGATCCGGCAATAATTCGCTGATAGGCGCTGTACCCGGAAACACCACATTATCCGCACCAAATAGGCTAATCAGCGGCATCAATACCAGCCAGCTTACCACTCCACCGCCCAGCATGTAGCTGGAAATCTTAGGTCCACAAATATATCCGACACCTACAAGAGCAGGTAAGACATCCACGCCTACTGCCGCTCCTTTATAGCCTTTTAAATCATATTGTACACTGCTGGGAAATATCCCCAGCCCATCCGCCACAAATTTATAAACAGCTGCTATTCCTAATCCTGCAAAAACAGTGGACGCTTTCGCACCGCCCTCTTCTCCCGCCAAAAGCACTTCTGCACAGGCTGTCCCCTCAGGATAGGGCAGCGTCCCATGTTCCTCCACAATCAGCGCTTTACGCAGCGGCACCATAAAGAGCACCCCCAGCAAACCTCCGACCAGAGCAATGAGGAAAATTGTCAGAAGCGAAGGTGTCGCCGTTCCCCATTCATTCGCCCACAGAAACAAGGCGGGCAACGTAAAAATTGCTCCCGCTGCAACAGATTCTCCCGCTGAACCAATAGTTTGTACCATGTTATTTTCCAAAATGGAATCTCTCCGCAACGCGATACGGATAACCCCCATGGAAATAACCGCTGCCGGAATAGAGGCTGACACCGTCATACCAACGCGTAGCCCCAAATAGGCATTTGCTGCACCGAACACCACTGCTAACAACACCCCAATCAATACAGATGTCACAGTAAATTCCGGCACAATTTTATCAGAAGATATAAAAGGCTTAAATTCTTCTGCCGTGTTTTTCACAGAACGTCATCCTTTCTGTCCCATCAATTGTTTTTACGTTTAGTATACCCTTTATTGGGCGTAGGTATCCCATTCAATTGATTTTTAGGCAGAAAAAGTGAATCTTTCCTCTATTTTTTCTTGATGCAATAAATATCATGCGGCATATCCATACCATAATAATGTTTCACAAAAGAGCCGACTTTCTTCATCCCACCTCGTTTTGCCACATTTTGCGAAGCAATATTATTGTCGCGGATAATAGAATAAACTTCTTCTGCGCCCAGCGTTTCAAATGCATAGTCACGGCACGCCACTGCTGCTTCTGTAGCATATCCCTTATGCCAAAACGCCTTTTGGAATAGGTATCCGATTTCTAAAACTTCTCTGCCATCACACGCCTGCATTGTCAGCCCTGCTTGTCCAATCATCTCACCAGTTTTTTTCAAAATGACTGCCCACAAGCCAAATCCATATTGCGCATAACGGTTCAACTGCTTGTCCAGCCACATCCACACTTCTTCCTCTAAAAATGCATGTTCATAGGCATACATGACCTCTTCGTCCTGTAAAATTTTGCATAAATCCGAAAAATCCTGTTCTGTTAATTTTCTCAAAATGAGCCGCTCTGTTTCCAAAACCATACATTTCCCTCTCCCTATTACAAAAAGGGCGCAAACTGCGCCCCGTTCTCATTCGTTTTCTACAATCGTATAAATAATGCGCCGGTTTGGTTTTGTCAATTCCTCCAGCACTGCAATAAGCAGATTCCAAACATTTGCACAGGACTGCAAATCCATCGTCTCATCCGGCGTATGACATCCCCGTAGCGTAGGTCCTACCGCAATGGCATCCAAACCCTCTATAGCGCCCGCAAAGAGTCCACATTCCAATCCCGCATGTATCGCATCCACCTTCAACTCTCCATGAAATAATTTCCGATACATGTCGCAAAATACATCGCGGATTTTGGAATATGCCGCATATTGCCAGCCGGGATATTCCGCTCGATACCGGATGGTACATCCAAATGTTTCTCCCAGCAAAGCAAGTTGTTCTTTGATTTCCTCCTGCAACGGCTGCACACTGCTACGTGGTGCAAAAACAGCTCGAAACACCCCATCTTCCAGCCGTACAACCCCCAAATTGAGGGAACTGACTACAAATCCATCATGCAGCATATCTTTTTTCTGTACACCATCTGGCGCTAAAAACAGCATACGCACAATCTTTTTTGTCTGTTCCCCTGTCACCGCCGATGCAGGAGCTTCCTCTGAAATAATATTTACATCAAACTCTGCTTCCATAGGACAAAATTCTTCCCGAAGCTGCTCTGCTTTTTCTGACAGCCATTCTTTTGCTCGTGCCAATACAGTTTCATTTTCTAATGCAATCCACGCGTCACACTCCCGCGGAATTGCATTGTCCTTATTGCCTCCATGCAGTGATACCAATTGATAGGGTACTTCTTTCGACAACAGATATAATATTCGCGCCATAATTTTGTTAGCATTCCCTCGCTGTAAATGGATTTCCGCACCGGAATGTCCGCCCATCAATCCGCGCAGCGCAATATGCAGCGCGGTAGTTCCGCAGGCTTCTTCCGAGACAGGACAGGATAATTCTGCACGTAGCCCGCCTGCACAGCTTACTGTTGCAACACCCTCTTCTTCGGAATCCAAATTAATCATTGTTTTTGCACGCAACTTTGTTTTATCAAGCAACGCCGCACCTGTCAGTCCTGTTTCTTCCTGTACCGTAAAAACACATTCCAGCGGCGGATGCACCAATGAGTTGTCTGCTAAAATTGTCAGCATATAAGCAACGGCAATTCCATTATCTGCTCCAAGAGTTGTTCCGTTTGCCCGCACAAACCCGCCCTCTTGAATGATATCGATCCCCTCTGTTTCAAAATTGTGCACCACATCATGATTTTTTTCGCACACCATATCAGTATGCCCCTGTAACATCACCGGCTCCAATGTTTCACATCCACTGCTGCCTGTTTTGCGAATCACAACATTATAAACCTCGTCAACCTCATATTCTAAACCATGTTCTTTTGCGAATGCCGCCAAGTAGTCACTGATTGCTTTTTCGTTACCTGACCCACGCGCGATGGCACTGATTTCTTCAAAATAGTGAAATACTGCCGCTGGTTCGTATCCCTTGATTTTATAATCCATATTACTTTCTGCTCCTTCTATCACATTTTTCTGCAAAGTATTCTCTCCATATTTCAGATTCACTGCTCCAGCGTCTTGCCGCTGGCATGAAGTTCCCTCATCAGTTACACTGCTATATAGTATACCTCATTTTAAGGATAAAATCAATTTTTGGCGGACTATAATTTCTGCTTTTGTTTCATTAATTGATGAATATATACGCTGCCGCCCGCTGTCAAAATACCTTGTGTAATCGCTGTAAACAGCATAGCTGCCGCCTCATGCCAGGACTGAATGCTACAACACCCCACCAAATAAAGCAGGGACAACAAAATGGAAATTACTCCAAGTATATACGGAATCCATGCATCTGGTACTTTTGATTTTTTAATGGCGCTGCCAATGAAAAACAATACTGGAATCAATACTACTAACTCTGGTTTAACAAACATCTGTATCAAGTCTATAGATTCCTGAAACGCTTCTAACATAGTCCTTCCCCCTATTCCATATAATTTATGTCAGTCTCGTTCAAATTATGTTTATCCACCTTATGCTGCACGCTATTTTGAGGGATAAAATAGCAAAACGCCATGGCTTTGGAACTCCATTTAAAATGCTCCAACTGCCAATGGCGTTTATAACTCATTATCCGCTTGTTTGCGATGCCTACATATCCGGAGGATATTTCGCGAAAAAGCTGGAATCTAATAGTATTTAAATATGCCAAGTATCCATAGCCTCTAACGCCGAAATTTGTCCTACGCCCTCCACATCAATTAAAGGCACAAAAACCAACGAAAGTGTTATGTCATTCGCGTCCTGAATATGCACTGTTAATTTTTTAACCCCATCATTGGGACTGTTTCCCGCCGGATTGGGACACATCGGCAAAGGTTTTGCGTCCATCATTTGAAATGCAGCAGCATTTACATTAGACCTAAGCACTATCATCATTTTCTTGCCGTTTTGTTCCAATATTGCTGTTTTACCATCCGCCGCAATCTGGATGGCTGCTTTTGTCTGCATAAACCACCAATAATCTGCATTTTTTGCTTCTATCTCATCCTGAATAATAATCTTATGACGATTATCCAGCATATAAAATCCGCGTTTTGCCGAAAAAACGGTTTCGTCATTTGAAAATGCCGGTGTAGCATTTATAATGGCAAAACTTGCATGTGGCTCCGACTCAAATTTTTCTATTTTGGAGTAAGCCAGCGGATACTGATCAGGTTTATTTCCCGGATTGAGAACCATGGCATTCTGCCCTTCCGCCCGCATTCTGTAATAAGTCCACCTCTGTCCGTTTTCTCTGTAATCCCAATATCCAGGAACGGCATAGCTTTCCTGTCCAATCAGCCACGCCCATCGTTCTCCCAATGCATCCAGCACAAACGCTCCTGTATTCAAACTGCCATGAACCTCACTGTTAAATCCGCCTTTCAAACAGACTGACAGTGCATTCTTATCATCCCAGTCGCTGCACATGCCAACCGATTCTGTGCGTTCAAAATATCCGTCTTTGGGAAAATCTGACAAATCACAGTCGCAGGGTGAATACCAAAGCAGGTCATATGCTTTTGCTTTTACATCATATTTTTCCATCGCTTTCAACCTTAACCCACAAAGCTCCGGTTTGTTCAAAATTTGGGCTAAGTGAAACAAATCAGCGGAGATATACATTTTGGGAAGCCCGTTTCCCCAATTGAATGCCATTCCCGTTGCTCCGGTCATATATACAGGAAAATAACCTGTTTTTTCTATTCCAGGCGTACTGCTAATGCCATAGTCCGTACCAAAAGCCGCTCTTAGCGTTCCCATAATTTCATTTGTGGATTCCATGGGCCAATACCAGTAATATACTCCTTCTTTTCCTGCTCCGTATTCTAAAAACTCCGGCAAATAATTTTCAAGCGCCCACAATGCACTTTCTATAATCTCGACACATACTTCCTCACATTCATCAAACAGTGCCGTCGCTGCCATCATTAGTCCGCAGTTTATAGATACATTGTGATTTGTGTTTTGCAAGATATAATGTGCGTCCACACCATCCTCATAAGGGTTTCGATAAACCTCAAGTTCAGGCATTAAAGCCTTATTGAGAATTGCATTTTTCACCATTTCACGCTGTCTCAGAGATAAAAAATCAAATAGCCAGTCATAACCTATTGCCATGCCCTTTAATATGTATGCCATATCCAGTTTTTCGGTAGGTGACCAGGTAGAAAAACTACACATCCTCTCCATTTCCTGCCAGGCACGGTTTGCAAATCTTTCTTCCTTTGTCAATTGATATACCAAACAAAGATTTTTTAATCGGTCTGTACTGAGATGCCGCTCTGCTTTTTGCGGCAGTGGCGAGAGCAAAATTTCTTCTGCTTCCTGCAAAACTTCATCGAAAAACTGTTTCGTTGTACTGTCGCCTTTCACCCTTGCAATGATTTCATCAAAATCTTTCCCCGTTGCCAGCACTCTCGGGTGTCTCGCATTTTTTTTATGAAAATCTTTCTTCAGTTCTTCCACAGATTTATGCTGATACACAATTTTTCGGATTGGTTCCTCTTTACCCACACATAATCGAGTTTGCGGTCTGCTTTCATACTTAAATTTCATATCCCAATTCATTACTTATCTCCTTATATTATACAAAATGTTTTGGTATATTTTCAATCAATGCTATTGCTCCACTATAGGTCAGATAATGAAGATATTAGTTCCACTGCCGGACATAATATGTTCCCCACCTTCCCACAAGGAGAGGAACATATTTGTCTTATGACTATATGACATCGGTTACTTTTTATATTTGAACTTCACTTCATTAATGCTGTTCCACTTATGCAAACTGTTTCCGTGACCGAAAATCCTCACATATCTTGTTTGCACTGACTCAAATGAAAATTCTTCAAAATCAAGTGTTTCTCCACTGCTCTCCCCACTCCAAACTTTTGTCCAACTTTCAGCATCATTAGAAACTTCAATATCGAATATAGCCATGCGCTCATTTCCCGAAGCCCATGCAATAGAGACGGCAGTCAACTGAACTGGCTCTTTCAAATCATATTCAATCCATTGATCTCCTTCTGCTGCCCACCGTGTTTCCAGGTCGTAATCAAGAGTATTTTCCGGTGGGTTTTCAGGCTGAGGCACTGCACTGGCTCTCACACCTATATTCTGTTCTTTCTGGATTAAAACATTGCATATAACAGTACGATTTGTATCCGGATCCATTATGGTTATTGTTGCTGTTCCTGGCATTTCTTCCGGCATAGTAACAGTCGTTTCAAATTCCGATGTTACTGCAACCTTCGGAATAGTGTCCGGATAATCATACGGCAGGAATAATTTATAATCTGTCCGATTCGGCGCAAATCCTTCGATTATTTTTCCATCTACTGTTAAACTATCCAACTGCATTGCTTTCAAATCCCCGTCAGGAATTTCCCAATCATCCATGCTTACCATTTCTGCAGACGTAATAACCCTTTGTCCGGTTGTCATAGGTGTAAAAATAACCGAAACCGTTAAATTATTCGCATTTTTTACGTTAACCACCAGCTTGCGAACCCCGTTGTTTGGAGAATTCTGTTCCGGGTGCGGCGAAGTAGGCAGCGGCACGGCATCCATGATCGTAAACTTAGCGTCAGGATTTGTAGATTGAAGTTCTGCAAACATTTTTTTGCCGTTTAATTCCAATATCGCTGTTTTTTCGTCCGGCTGAATCTGAATATCCGCTTGTGTCTGCATCATAAAATAGTAATTGGAATTATTCGCTTCTATCTCATCCTGAATAATCACCTTTGTTCGGTTTTCGGTCAAAAAGGCGCCTCGCCTTACTCTTTTTATCTTATTATCAGTTGAAAACGCTGGCGTTGCATCTATGATGGCATAAGCTCCCCTTGACTTGCTTTCAAACTTTTCAATTTTTGAATAACCAAGCGGATATTGATCCGGCTTATTCTCTGGATTGATGACCAAAGCATTTTGCGCCTCTGCACGCATTCTGTAATAGGTCCATCGTTGTCCATTTACACTGTAATCCCAATATCCCGGAACGCTATAATCTTCCTGTCCAATCAACCATGCCCATCTTTCTCCCATTGCATCCAGTACAAACGCCCCCGTACTCAATGCATTGTGCACGTCATTATTATATCCGCCCTTTAAGCCAACATATAAGGCGTTGCTGTCGCGAAGCGCACTAAACATTCCCGCACTTTCTGTTCGTCCGAATTTGTTATCAAGTGTAGGCGAATATTCGTCATATAACTTTTCGGGGTCATAATATAACATGTCATACGGATGCGCCAGTATATTTCTATCCTCAAGTGCATCAATACGAGCCATAGATAATGTTTTATCATCATAGCGATGTCCAAACCAAGTTACCTCAGAAGAAACATAGTAGCTTGCAGTTGCATTTCCCCAGTTAAATGCCATTCCTGTCGGTCCTGTCATATGTATTGGGAAGTTTCCTGTAGCTTCCAATCCTGGCATATGGCTTATGCCATAATCTTTACCCAAATTACCTTCCAAGGAATTAATCATTTCAACTGTTGATTCCATTTGCCAATACCAATAATAAACCCCCTCTTTTCCCGAACCAAACATCGCCATATATGGCAAATAACATTCAATTCCTTTTAGTGCAGATACGATAAGCTCCGCGCATTTATCCGAAACATCCTTCTCATCCATCAACGCCAAGGCAACCATGACTGCTCCTGTGTTTTGGGTGATGTTATGATTTGTGTTTATGATAACATGGTAGGGGTCATTCCCACTGTTGTCACCACCTCTGGACGCAGTTTGATGTGCTGATAGGAAAACATTTAATGACTTCTCCACCATTGCATTTTTTAATGTTTTCTTTTGCTGTGTACTCATATAATCATAGAACCAATCATATGCCAGCGCCGCTGCTTTACTGAAATAGGATAAATCAAATACTTCCGTAGGTATCCAATCCGCATAGTTGCATATCATTTCGATTTCTTTCCAGCCTTTTTCTCCGTATTTGTCATCCTTTGTAAGCTGATATGCCATACCCAGGATCCTAATTCTGTTATATGTTGTATTCCTGGCTGGCGTAGCAGGAGGCTCCACCGTTAAAAGAGCGTCCGCTTGCTTGATAATGTCCTCGTAATACTTTTTCATGTGCTCATCTGTTTCAGATAAAGCAAGTATATAATTGAATTTATCCTGATTGGCTAAAATGCGTGGATGTTGTCCCTTCATATCGGTTTTGCTAAAGTCTTTTAATATCTGTTCTTCATCTGTCCCATCAAGCACAATTCGATTCACAACCCAGTTTGAGAGATTCCGCTCAGTATTAATTGTCGTGTTTGCCTCAAACTCATAAATCGACACATCATCGCTGATGATAACAAAACCTCTTTCATCGCTATAGCATTTTTTCCCAAACAGCTCCGCCAGCTTTGCTGCAGGAATAAACGGTGTGTTTTCTATGTTAAGAGCGATATCTTCTACACCGTCTGTTACTTCCCCCACAA
>CATIYX010000266.1 GCA_949739095.1 uncultured Clostridia bacterium
AGTTTTTCGACCATTACATTCACTTGATAGTTGAATCAGTATGGACTAATCTGCAAAATAATTTGTCGCATAAATGTACAAGGGATGCGAAGCAGACTTCTGCCAGACTCTTGGATAAAGCAGCAGGCAACGATTAGACACATTCAGAAAAAACTTCCCTTGTAAAATACCCATAAGGGAAAAACAAGGGAAATATCAATTTCACTGTCGGGAATCTAAACACCTAAAATGTTCCCGCCACAACTCTCGATTTATACATCTGATTATAAACTGGTTATTTTATCGACACATAATTCAAACTGGGAATTATTTTAAACTACTTATCCACAAACTATTTTTTTCGTTTGCAAAACGGCTGCGGATATTTTTCCGATTTTTTGTGATAGTCTATACACGCGCCGCAGTCTCCATGCCGCACGCAATTTTTCCAGCGGCAATTACATTTTTTTGTTACCACTTCGTCTTTCGTCTGTTGCCAGTCCGCTTCCCGAAATCCTGTTAAAACCAAATGTTCTCCGACTAACAGAGGACGTTTCACCAGCATACCGTTGGTTGCGAGCAATGCAATCTGTTCTTCCTCCGTCATTTCCGGCAGTTTATCTTTCAGCCCCATCTCACGATACAGCATTCCACTGGTATTAAAAAAACGCCGCAGGGGAAGTCCGCTCCGTTTTATCCACTCTTTGAGTTCCTCCGTCGTGGGATTGTTTTCGACAATATGGCGCGATGTATAGGCAACGCCATTTTCCTCCAACCATTTTTTTGCCTTTTGACACGTACTGCATTTTGGATACTCCACAAATAAATAGTTCATCTTTCTTCCTCCTTAATTCCATCTCAATCCTTTTGGATAATGATTTTTTATCACACCAGCACTTCGTTTTCCAAATCCTAAACTATAGCCGTCTACTGTAATCAGACACCATCCCTTTTCACCCTCTGACGCTATCGTCTGTCCTTTTAAATAGTCCATAATCTCCGGCGAACCGGCGGCAAAATCTGCTGACACTACAAACGCCTGTTGGTTTATTGCCAACGCCAGTGCGTGAGATGGCTCAAAGCGATTTTTCTTTGCTATTCCTATTTGCAGTCCCGGGCGCAGCACTCTCAGCCGCTGCATGTCTGCCATTTCCGACGGGATAAGATAGAGCGATTCTCCAAACAAAGAAACATCACCTTCCATGCTCGTCCGCAAATATTCCGCCGCAAACGCCTCATACTGCTGTAAAACAGCGCGTTCGACCTGCTTGGATTGATATAATTGCGGAGATTCTGTTTCACCATCTTTTTTGCGCAAGACAGCAATGAAATGTCCTTCTCCCCGCAACCGGTGCGGCCATAGGCGAAAGGTTCTGCAAATCGTTTCAGCGCCGTTTCCCCAGTCTATTCTTCCCTCCGAAAACAAAGTGTTTCCCTGCACGTTTTCTACCTCAAACTGTGGATACAACCGGCAAAACTGTTCTATCACACTCTCATTTTCCTCAATTGAAAAAGTGCAGGTGGAATATACCAACCGCCCGTCGGGTTTCAACATAGAAGCGGCTGCCTGCAAAATTTCCAATTGTCTGACAGCACAAAGCACCACATTTTGCTGGCTCCATTCCTCTGCCGCAAGCGGATTTTTGCGAAACATTCCTTCGCCGGAGCATGGCGCGTCCACCAATATCCTGTCAAAATATCCTATAAACCGTTCCGCAAGCCGCTGCGGTGATTCATTTGTTACCACCGCATTGCGAATTCCCATCCGCTCCACGTTTTGGGACAATATTTTTGCCCGTCCCGCGTGAAATTCATTGGACAGCAGAAATCCTTTTCCCTGCAACCTATCGGCAATCTGCGTTGTTTTTCCGCCAGGCGCCGCACATAAATCCAAAATTTTCTCTCCGGGCTGCGGGTCCAGCAGTTCTACAACTGCCATTGCACTCGGCTCCTGAATATAATAAAGTCCCGCTTCATGGTACGGATGTTTTCCAGGACGTTGTTGCTCCGGATAATAATACCCATACCGCGCCCACGGAATTTTCTCCAGCGTAAACGGCACTTGTTTTAAAAATGCTTCCGGCGTTACCTTTGCTGTGTTCAAACGTAACCCCTGTGTCCGCGGCTGCCGGTAGCTATCATAAAATACCTGATATTCTTCCCCCAACATTTGTTCCATGCGTTGACAAAAATCAGACGGTAACTCTATCATTGTGCTCCTCCTTTCTCTGGTTCATTTGACTGTCTCTATTTGCTCTCTTATATTGCTCTATGCATATACATTCTGGATAGTTCTTCTTCGCCATCTCCTTGTACCATACACAAAAACTCCCATCCGTAGCGTTCATAAAAAGAGGTATGGTCTGTGACAAGATAGAGCGTATCAATATTCTTTTCCTTCATGTCATTGCACACATACTCCAACATTCTACCAGCAATCCCCCGGCAACGATATGATTCCTCTACATAGACGGCACAGATGTTTGGCGTTAAATCTTTTCTGTTATGAAAATCGTTTTCTATTACACCCAGTCCACCAATCATTTCATTCTTATGAACCGCTATATACCACTGTGGAACAGCATTTTCACTTTTCAAACATTCATCCATGCTTTCAAGATATGCTTCCAACGGAATATTCCATTTTTCATGAAACCAAATTGCCGCCCTATCTTTCCATTCCGGTTGCTGCTGTATTTTTATCATTCTATAATCGCTCATGCTTTTCCCTCCCGCGTCATTACTGCTACAGTTTCAATATGCGCACTGTGGACGAATAAATCTACCGGCTGGATTTTCTCAGTATGGTAGCCCCTGCTCTCCATCAATGCCAAATCCCGCGCCAGAGTAGATGGATTACAAGAAATATATACAATTTTTCGCGGCGCCAGCTTCACCAAAAGCTGCACTGCCTCCGGTGAACAGCCTTTACGCGGTGGGTCTACCATGACAACATCCGCACGCTCCCCATTTTCATATAGTTTTGCCGTCACTTCCGCCGCGTCACCCAAATGGAATTCACAGTTTGCCACGCCGCCCAGACGCATATTTTCCTTTGCGTCCTGTACTGCCGCCGGAACAATTTCCACACCAATCACTTTTTTCGCCTGCCGCGCAGCGAACAATGAAATGGTTCCTGTTCCGCAATATAGGTCAAAAACGGTATCAGTCTTTTGAATTTGCGCCATCCCGATTGCCGTTTGATAGAGTTTCACCATTTGCTTGGTATTCACTTGATAAAAACTGCCTGGCGAAATCAGAAATTGCAGTCCATCTACTTCATCTCGAATCTTTCCGCTGCCGGTAAGCACAATATTTTCTTTTCCCAGCACCACATTGGTCGGCTTAGGCTGAATATTCTGCACAACGGTTGTAATTTCCATCTCAGTTTGCTCCAATATCTGTAGCAACTCCGCTTTATAAGGCAGCTTTTTTTGACTCGTGACCAGCACCAGCATCAATTCTCCTGTTCCCTCTGCAATACGGATATAGATATGCCGTAAAATCCCCCGTTTTTTCTGCTCGTCATAGGGCGCAATATGGCATAATCGCATCCACGCTAGTACCGCACTTTTCACCGTTTTCACTGCTTCCGGTTCAATCAGGCAGCATTCATTTGGTACAATGTCATGGCTGCCACTGCGATAAAAGCCTGTGATAAGTTCGCCATTTTTCCCCTGCCCGACAGGAATCTGTATTTTATTGCGGTAATGGTAGAGCTGCTGCGCTGCAATGGGTTCTTCCACCTCGCAATTCAGTTTCCCAATGCGTGAAATACAGTCCTGCACGATTCGCCGCTTCATATTTAGCTGTTCTTCATACTTCATGTGCATTGCCTGACATCCACCGCATTTTCCAAATACACTGCAAGGCGGTTTTACCCGCTGCATAGGGGACGATAAAAGTTTCTCCACTTTGCCATAACAATAAGCGCTATGCGTTTTCACAATACGCACCTCTGCCAAATCTCCAACTACCGTATACGGAACAAACACTACAATGTCCTGTATGCGTCCGATTCCTTCTCCACCGGTTCCATAACCCGTAATTTCAACTGTATAGATGTCATTTTTCTTTAGCATATCTCTTCCCCATTACAAAAAAGAGTGCTGGAATCAGCACTCTTCATCTTCAATTTCCTCCCGTTTGATATCCGCGCCGAGCTTTCCAAATTTTTCTTCTACGTGTTCATATCCACGGTCAATATAATGAATATTTGTGATTCTTGTCGTTCCTTCCGCCATCAACGCTGCAATAATCATCGCAGCGCCTGCCCTTAGGTCTGTCGCTTTCACGTAAGCGCCCATCAATTTCGGTACGCCCTCTATGACCGCTGTCCTGCCGCTCACACTGATGTTTGCGCCAAGCCGCCGCAATTCATCTACATATTGAAAGCGGTTTTCCCAAACACCTTCATTCACCATACTGGTACCCTCTGCATTGGTAAGCAACGTCACTACAATAGGCTGTAAATCCGTTGGGAAACCCGGATATGGTAAAGTTTTTACATTTGCCTTATGTAATCCCTCGCTGCGTTTCACACGAATCGCATCATCATATTCTTCAATCTCTACGCCCATTTCTACCAATTTCGCCGAAATGGCATCTAAATGCTTCGGAATCACGTTTTTCACCAAAACATCTCCGCCGCTGGCGGCTGCCGCCCTCATAAATG
>CATIYX010000267.1 GCA_949739095.1 uncultured Clostridia bacterium
AGACTGAAAAATGCTTGAACTATTGTAAAATTTATGTTAAAATAAACCTAAGTTATCGAAACAATACGAAAAATAACGGAGGGATTTGTTATGGTAAACTTGATTATTGGTAAAAAAGGAACCGGCAAAACGAAACAGCTTATAGATAGAGTAAATGCAGCGGTACAGATTGATAAAGGTCATTTGGTATTCATCAACAACGGACAGCGTCATGTCTATGACTTGGACCATAAAATCCGTTTGATTGATACATCTGAATTTAAAATTGATACATACCAGTCTCTGTATGGATTGTTATGTGGCGTGATGGCACAGGATTATGATATTTCTAATATCTTTATTGACAGCATTACCAAAATTATTCCAGCACAGGACATTGCGGATGCAGAATGTGTATTTGAGGAATTGGAACATGTTGCGGCAAAAGCAAATGTAAATATTGTTATCACAGCAAGCATTGCTGTGGAGGAAGCGCCGGAATATATTAAAAAATATTTATAATGAATGTTTGAAACGGATTCAAAGCGCACGGTGCTATTCTAATGGCATTCCGTGCGTTTTGCTTGAAGCGTGTTTCTATAAAAAAGAAAACCCAGTTTAGGAGGACAATCCATGATTTATCATAGTACAAGAGATACCAGTTTACAGGTTTCTTCTGCGCAGGCGATTGTGAAGGGAATTGCGCCGGATGGCGGTTTGTTTGTGCCAGAGGAGAAACCAAAAATTTCCATTGAAGATATTGCAGGACTGGTGGATAAGAGTTACAGAGAGAAAGCAAAAGGGGTTTTAGGGCTATTTTTGTCTGATTTCACAGCAGAAGAAATTTCGGATTGTGTGGAAAAGGCCTATAATAAAACGAAATTCGAAACGGATAGCATTGCGCCGCTTTATGAACTGAATGATGCAGCATATATATTAGAATTGTGGCATGGACCAACTTGTGCATTTAAAGATATGGCGTTGCAAATTTTGCCGCATTTGATGACGACTTCCATGAAAAAAATCGGCATTGATAAACAGGTTGCAATTTTAGTTGCAACGTCCGGCGACACAGGAAAAGCTGCTTTAGAGGGCTTTAAGGATGTGGACGGCACAAAAATTCAAGTGTTTTTCCCAACTGGCGGCGTGAGTGAAATGCAGAAAAAGCAAATGGTGACGCAGGAAGGGAACAATGTTGCAGTGACAAGTGTTAACGGCAATTTTGACGATGCGCAGTCCGGTGTGAAAGTGATTTTTGGAGATAAAGAATTCGGTGAAGCTTTAGAAAAACGCGGTTATCTGCTTTCTTCTGCGAACTCTATCAACTGGGGGCGGCTGGTACCACAAATTATTTATTATGTTTCCGCCTATTGTGACTTGGTGAAAGCGGATAAAATTAAAGCAGGCGATACTGTAAATGTTTGCGTGCCAACAGGAAATTTCGGCAACATTCTTGCAGCGTGGTATGCGAAGGAGATGGGGATTCCGATTCGGAAATTCATTTGTGCGTCCAATGAAAACAATGTGTTGACGGACTTCATCCGTACAGGTGTTTATGATAAAAACAGAGCGTTTAAAGCAACCATTTCGCCGTCTATGGATATTTTGATTTCCAGCAATTTGGAACGTTTGCTGTTTGACATTACAGGCGACGATGAAGGTCGTGTACGCGAATGGATGCAGGAATTGCAGCAAACGGGACGCTATGAGGTGCCACAGGTAACAAAGGACAAATTGAAAGAATATTTCTATGGCGGTTTCTGTGATGATGAAGCGACAAAGCAGACAATTGCGGAAGTTTGGAAAGAATATAATTATTTGATGGATACACATACCGCAGTCGGATATAAGGTCTATCGCCAGTATGTGGAAGAGACAGGCGATACGACAAAAACAATTGTGGCGTCAACTGCAAATCCGTTTAAGTTCTGTAGCAGTGTGTTGGAAGCGGTGCAAGGAAAAGCGCAAGAGGGAACCGATGAATTTGAAGTCGGAAAAATGCTTTCTGAACTGACAGGACAAAAGATTCCGGCAAGTTTGGCACAATTGAAGGAAAAAGAAGAACGGTTTAGTGAAGTTTGCGACAAAGACGCAATGAAACAAATTGTGGATAAATTTTTGGGGTAAAAAAAGGGATTGACTTTTACGTCAATCCCTTTTTTCAGGAAAACCCTATCGTTATTTTTCCTGAAAGGTGTTACAGCAAGTGTCGCCTGCCTCGTGAGCATGAGAGCAGTTCACATCAATCGTTGGTGCAACACAGTTGCAGCCGTTTTCGTTATGAACACAAGTTTTTACATTACAGCTTACGCGCGGAATACAGGTACAAGTTTTTTCTTCCATGCATATCAACTCTTTTCTGGAGAATTCTAAATAA